>NZ_DJSX01000011.1:119203-145445 GCF_002439135.1 Pseudomonas sp. UBA6323
TCCATCATCTGCTCGGCGGTGATCACTTCGATCTGGTTGGGGTAGGTGTCCAGCGCATAGCGTTCGGCGATGCGCGCGATTTCCTTGTCGTATTGGCGGATCAGCTCGAAGGTCCATTCCGAACCGGTGGAAATCGGCTCGCGCTTTCTCGTGCTGGCATTCATGGCTAGGCCCTCAACTCACCAGGCGACGCTGGAACAGTTCGCGGAACACCGGGTAGATGTCCGCGGCGGACACCAGTTGCTGCTGGGCGAAGCTGTCGGCAAAGGCTTCGGCCACCTGTTCGTACTCGAACCACAGCGCCTGGTGCTCACGTGGGGTGATCTCGACGTAGGTGAAGTACTGCACGAACGGCATGATCTGGTTGATCAATATATCCCGGCATACCGGGGAGTCGTCGTTCCAGTTGTCGCCGTCCGAAGCCTGGGCGGCGTAGATGTTCCACTCGTTGATCGGGTAGCGCTCGGCCATCACTTCCTGCATCAGCTTCAGGGCGCTGGAGACGATGGTGCCGCCGGTTTCGCGGGAGTAGAAGAATTCCTCCTCATCCACTTCCTTGGCGCTGGTGTGGTGGCGGATGAACACCACATCGATCTTGTCGTAGTTCCGCTTGAGGAACAGGTACAGGAGGATGAAGAAGCGCTTGGCGACGTCCTTGGTGGCCTGGGTCATGGAGCCGGAGACGTCCATCAGGCAGAACATCACCGCCTTGGAGCTGGGGTTGGGCTGCTTGGTCAGCAGGTTGTACTTGAGGTCGAAGGTATCGAGGAAGGGCACGCGATGGATACGTGCGCTGAGGCGTTCGATTTCCTCCTGCATGGCCTGGATATCGCCGAAGTTGTCCGGCTCTTCCCGTCGCAGGCGTTCCAGCTCGGCCTTGGCTTCGCGCAGCTTGGCGCGGCTGGAGCCGGACAGGGCGATACGCCGAGCATGGGCCGAGCGCAGGGTGCGCACGATATTGATGCGCGACGGGTTGCCTTCGTTGCTGATGCCGGCGCGTACGGTCTTGAAGGTCTCGGCGCCGGTCAGGTGACGTTTGACCAGATTGGGCAGTTCCAGGTCCTCGAACATGAAGTCGAGAAACTCCTCCTGGGTGATCTGGAAGACGAACTCGTCCATGCCTTCGCCGGAGTTGCTCGCCTTGCCGCTGCCGCGTCCGCCACCACCGCCTTGTGGGCGCGGAATACGTTCGCCGGTGGTGAACTCCTTGTTGCCGGGGTGGACGATGGTCTGCTTGCCGCCGCGGCCGTGATGCAGCACCGGCTCGTCGATATCGCGCCCGGGAATGCTGATCTGCTCGCCATGCTCCATGTCGGTGATGGAGCGCCGGCTGACCGCTTCCTCCACCGCCTTCTTGATGTGCTCACGGTAACGCCGCAAAAAGCGCTGGCGATTCACCGTGCTCTTGTTCTTGCCGTTGAGGCGTCGGTCGATCACGTAACTCATAAGCCCCTCCCGGGGCAGCTGCAAGCCGCAAGCTACAAGTTACAAGTGAAAAAGCCAGGCGCTTTCGCTTGCAGCTTTCGCTTGCAGCTTGCAGCTGCTTTATTGCGATTTACGTACGCGCAGATACCACTCCGACAGCAGGCGCACCTGCTTCTCGGTGTAGCCGCGCTCGACCATGCGTTTGACGAAGTCGTTGTGCTTCTGCTGATCCTCCTTGCTGCCCTTGGCGTTGAAGCTGATGACCGGAAGCAGGTCCTCGGTGTTGGAGAACATCTTCTTCTCGATCACCACGCGCAGCTTCTCGTAGCTGAGCCAGGTGGGGTTCTTGCCGTTGTTGTTGGCGCGGGCGCGCAGCACGAAGTTGACGATCTCGTTGCGGAAGTCCTTCGGGTTGCTGATGCCGGCCGGCTTCTCGATTTTCTCCAGTTCCTCGTTGAGGGCGACGCGGTTGAGGATCTCGCCGGTCTCCGGGTCGCGGTATTCCTGATCCTGAATCCAGAAGTCGGCGTACAGCACGTAGCGGTCGAAGATGTTTTGCCCGTACTCGCTGTAGGACTCCAGGTAGGCGGTCTGGATTTCCTTGCCGATGAACTCGATGTAGCGCGGTGCCAGATACTCCTTGATGTAGCGCAGGTAGCGTTCGCGTACCTCGGCGGGGAACTGCTCCTGCTCGATCTGCTGCTCCAGCACGTAGAGCAGGTGCACCGGGTTGGCCGCCACTTCGTGCGGGTCGAAGTTGAACACCTTGGAGAGAATCTTGAAGGCGAAGCGGGTCGACAGGCCGTTCATGCCTTCGTCGACGCCCGCCGAGTCGCGGTACTCCTGAATCGACTTGGCCTTGGGGTCGGTATCCTTGAGGTTTTCGCCGTCGTAGACGCGCATCTTCGAGTAGATGTTGGAGTTTTCCGGTTCCTTGAGACGGCTCAGCACGCTGAACTGGGCGAGCATCTTCAGGGTGTCCGGCGCGCAATGCGCCCTGGCCAGCGAGCTGTTGATCAGCAGCTTGTCATAGATGCGGATTTCATCGGTGACGCGCAGGCAGTAAGGCACCTTGACGATGTAGATACGGTCGATGAAGGCTTCGTTATTCTTGTTGTTGCGGAAGCTGTGCCATTCCGATTCGTTGGAGTGGGCCAGGAGGATGCCGCTGTAGGGGATCGCGCCAAGGCCTTCGGTGCTGTTGTAGTTGCCCTCCTGGGTGGCCGTCAGCAGCGGGTGCAGCACCTTGATCGGCGCCTTGAACATCTCGACGAACTCCATCAGGCCCTGGTTGGCCCGGCACAGTGCGCCCGAATAGCTGTAGGCATCGGCGTCGTTCTGCGGGTATTCCTCCAGCTTGCGGATGTCCACCTTGCCGACCAGCGCCGAGATGTCCTGGTTGTTCTCGTCGCCCGGCTCGGTCTTGGCCACGGCGATCTGGTTGAGGATCGAGGGGTAGAGCTTGACCACGCGGAACTGGCTGATATCGCCGCCGAACTCCTGCAGGCGCTTGGTGGCCCAGGGCGACATGATCGAGTTGAGGTAGCGGCGCGGGATGCCGTAGTCCTCTTCGAGAATCGCGCCATCCTCGGTGGCGTTGAACAGCCCCAGCGGCGATTCAAATACCGGCGAGCCCTTGATGGCGTAGAAGGGCACTTTTTCCATCAGTTGCTTGAGTTTCTCGGCCAGCGAGGATTTACCGCCACCCACCGGGCCCAGCAGGTAGAGAATCTGCTTCTTCTCCTCCAGGCCCTGCGCAGCGTGGCGGAAGTAGGAGACGATCTGGTCGATGCATTCTTCCATGCCATGGAAGTCGGCGAAGGCTGGATAGCGGCGGATCACCTTGTTGGAAAAGATGCGTGACAGCCGTGGATCATTGGAGGTGTCCAGCAACTCCGGCTCGCCAATGGCCATCAGCAGGCGCTCGGCCGCAGTGGCGTACGCGCTGCGATCCTGTTTGCACAGTTCGAGGTACTCCTGCAGCGAGTACTCCTCCTGGCGGGTCGCCTCGAAACGTTGTTGGAAGTGACTGAAAATGCTCATGACTTCACCTCGCTCGATGCTGAAAGCTGGCTCGGGATCGGTCGTGCAGGCAGGTGCTGGGTGGCGCCGGCTCCGAAGAAGTCGGGAACTATCCCCCAAAACCTAAAAGTCGTTACCGATGGCCCGATGCCGGTTGGCCGGCTCTACCTTCAGTGGGATGGCCTGAGTAACAGGATAGTTCGTTCTGCAGAGCGTCAAGGGTGGGAAAACGATAACTGGCGGTTACCGTGCATCGGGAAGTGGCGGCAGGCCAGAGCGGGCGCGGCCTGCCGCATGAAGAAATTTATTCTTCGGAACTTTGCGCCGTTTCGCTTGGGTAGGTGGCGCGCCAAAGCTCGAAACCGCCGTCGAGACTGTAGACTTCGGAGAAACCCTGGCCCACCAGATAGGCGGCCGCGCCCTGGCTGGAGTTGCCGTGGTAGCAGGACACGATCAGCGGCGCGTCGAGGTCGGCGCGGGTGATGAAGTCATGCAGCGAGTGGTTGTCCAGGTGACGCGAGCCGCTGATATGGCCGTTGGCGAAGCTGTGCGGGTCGCGAATGTCGACCACCACGGCGCCCTGGGCGCGCAGCTCGTGAGCCTGTTGTGGGGATATACGCTTGAATTCGCTCATGTTCGGGCCTTCCGGTGATTCCTTGGGGCGCCTCGGGCGCTCATTGCTTGGGACAGGTACAGCGGTGCAGCGTGCCGCTGTCGACATCGAGCAGGGTCATTGCATTACCCCAGACGCAGCCGGTATCCAGGGCGTAGAGGCCTGGCTCGTTGCAATTGCCTTCCAGCGCTGCCCAGTGACCGAAGATTATCTTCTCGCCACGCATCTTGCGCTGCGGGTGGCTGAACCAGGGGGCGAAGCCGGGCGGCGCGTTGTCGATGCCTTCCTTGGTTTTCAAGTCCAGCGTGCCATCCGCCGTGCAGAAGCGCATGCGGGTGAAATAGTTGGTGATCACCCGCAAGCGGGTGACGCCTTGCAGGTCCTTGTTCCATTTGGCCGGCTCATTGCCGTACATGCCATCGAGGAACAGCGGCAGGCGGGCGTCGTCACGCAGTACCTCTTCGACCTCGCCGGCGCGGCGCAGCGCCTTGGCCAGCGTCCACTGTGGCGGAATGCCGGCATGCACCAGGGTCACCTTGCGCTCGGTATCGTGGTGCACCAGCTTCTGCATGCGCAGCCAGTCGAGCAGGTCGTTGCGATCCGGCGCGTCGAGAATCTCGCGCAACGTATCGCCCTTCTTCAGGCGCTCGATGTTATGTGCCACCGCCAGCAGATGCAGGTCATGGTTGCCCAGCACGCAGGTGAGCGCGTGGCGTATGGAGTAGAGGAAGCGTAGGGTTTCCAGCGATTGCGGGCCGCGGTTGACCAGATCACCCACCAGCCACAGCTGGTCGTGTGCGGGATCGAAAGCCACCTGCTCGAGCAGGCACTGGAGCGGTTTCAGGCAGCCCTGCAGGTCGCCGACGGCATAGACGGCCATCAGTGAAGCGCTCCGGGCACCGCCAGGCGGAACGGTGCGATGGAGGCGTCGAAGCGTTTGCCGTCCTCGGCGAGCATCTGGTAACTGCCCTGCATGGTGCCGACCTGGGATGTCATCACCGTTCCGCTGCTGTAGGTATGACTGGCGCCCGGTTCGATATGCGGTTGCTGGCCGATCACGCCGGCGCCGCGGACTTCCTGCACGCGGCCGTCGCCATCGGTGATGATCCAGTGGCGCGACAGCAACTGGGCCGGCAGTTCGCCGTTATTGACGATGGTCACGGTGTAGGAGAACGCGTAGCGGCTCTGCTCCGGCTGCGATTGCGCAGCCAGATAGCGGGTAGTGACGCTGACGTCGATCTGATAACGAGGGTCGGACATGCGCGTGATCCGTTGAGCTTGATTGCAGTTTAGTCCTGCGCAGCGGAGGGCTGCAGGGCCAGTTGGTCGGCCAGACGGACGAAGGCAGCCAGGTCCAGCTGCTCGGGGCGCAGACTGCCGTCGACGCCGGCAGCCTCGATGGCTTCGGCCGGCAGCAACTGCTTGAGTGTATTGCGCAGGGTCTTGCGGCGCTGGTTGAAGGCCTCACGCACCACGCGTTCGAGCAGGCGATGGTCCTTGGCCGGGTGTGGCAGGGTTTCATGCGGTACCAGGCGCACGATGGCCGAGTCCACCTTGGGTGGCGGGTTGAAGGCGCCGGGGCCGACGTTGAACAGATGTTCCACACGGCAGTGGTACTGCACCATGATCGACAGGCGGCCCCAGTCGCCACCGCCTGGGCCGGCGGCCATACGCTCGACCACTTCCTTCTGCAGCATGAAGTGCATGTCGCGGATCAGCGGCGCGTTGTCCAGCAGATGGAAAATCAGCGGCGTGGAGATGTTGTAGGGCAGGTTGCCGACCACGCGCAGGCTGCGTGGCGCGGCTTCGAGGCGGGCGAAGTCGAATTTCAGCGCGTCGCCCTGATTCAGGCGAAAGCGAGGGTTGTCGCCGAACTTGCCTTGCAGGATGGGGATCAGGTCGAGGTCGAGTTCGATCACATCGAGCTGCGCGCCGCTGCCGAGCAGGCCCTCGGTGATGGCACCCTGGCCCGGACCGATTTCCAGCAGGCGCTCGTCATCCTTGGCGCGGATGGCGCGCAGGATGCGGTCGATCACTCCGGTGTCATGCAGGAAGTTCTGGCCGAAGCGCTTGCGCGCGCGGTGTTGGTATTCGGACATGTGCGGCTCCGCGGAGCGCCTCGAGGCAGGGTGCTCGAGGCTGGATGCAAAAAAGAAAGTCGCACAGTCTACCAGCGAATGGCGCCGCGGGTGCGGGCCATGGCCTCAGCGGTTCATTGCTTGCGGCTAGCGGCCATCTCGTAGGCGGTTTCCAGCGCTACTTGCAGGCTGCCGATGTCCACATTGCCGGTCCCGGCGAGATCCAGCGCGGTGCCATGGTCCACGGAGGTACGGATGATCGGCAGGCCCAGGGTGACGTTCAGCGCTGCGCCGAACCCCTTGAACTTGAGCACTGGCAGGCCCTGGTCGTGATACATGGCCAGTACGGCATCGGCACGTTCAAGATACTTCGGGGTGAACAGGGTGTCGGCCGGCAATGGGCCGATCAGGTTCATACCTTCGCCGCGCAGACGCGCCAGCTTCGGCTCGATGACCTCGATTTCCTCTCGGCCCATATGGCCGCCTTCGCCCGCGTGTGGATTGAGCCCACAGACCAGGATGCGCGGCTCGGCGATGCCGAACTTGGTTTGCAGGTCGGTGTGCAGGATGCGGGTGACGCGTTCCAGGCGCTCGGCGGTGATGGCGGCCGCGACATCCTTTAGAGGTAAGTGGGTGGTGACCAGCGCGACGCGCAAGCCATGGGTCGCCAGCATCATTACCACCTGCTCGGTATGGGTCAGCTCGGCGAGAAACTCGGTGTGGCCAGAAAACGCGATGCCTGCCTCGTTGATCACGCCCTTGTGCACGGGGGCCGTGATCATGGCGGCGAAGGTGCCATCCAGGCAGCCCTGGCCCGCGCGAGTGAGGGTTTCCAGCACGTAGGCGGCGTTGGCGGAGGTCAGTTTGCCCGGTGTGGCGGGGGCTGCCAGTGGCGTATCCCAGACATACAGCGCGCCTGCTGCCGCCGGGCGATCAGGCCAGTGCTCCGGGCCGGCCTTCAGCAACTGGATATCCAGCCCCAGTTGCGCTGCGCGCTCGGCCAGCAGTTCGCGGCTGGCGATGGCAACCAGGGGCGCAGGCTGGGCCTGCTGAGCCAGTAGCAGGCAGAGATCGGGGCCGATGCCGGCGGGTTCGCCTGGGGTGAGGGCAAAGCATTGCTGCGCAGTCATGGTCGCTCTCGCTATGACGTGGAGCGCCAGTTTACGCTGCCTGGCCAAGAACGAAAAAGCCCGGCACTGGGCCGGGCTCTTGTGTTCGAAACGGCTGTTACAGCTTGGTTTCGACGTAGGCTTCGTCGCGGATCTGGCGCAGCCAGGCCTGCAGTTCCTCGTCGTACTTGCGGTTGCGCAGCAGGTTGGCAGCTTGCTGCTCGCGGAACTGCGCGCTGCTGTCAGTGGCGCGGCGGCCCATGACTTGCAGCACGTGCCAACCGTAAGGGCTTTTGAACGGCTTGGACAACTCGCCGCTGGCGGTGTTGTTCATCACCTCGCGGAACTCGGGCACCAGCGCATTGGGGTCGATCCAGTTCAGATCTCCGCCATTGAGTGCCGAACCCGGATCTTCCGAGAAGCTCTTCGCCAGTTCGGCAAAATCCTCACCATCGATGATGCGCTGATAGAGGCGCTCGACCAGGCGGCGGGTTTCTTCTTCGCTGCGGATTTCGCTGGGCTTGATCAGGATATGGCGAACATGCACCTCGTCACGCACCTGGGTGTCGCCGCCACGCTTCTCGATCAGCTTGAGGATGATGAAACCGCCCGGCGTACGCACCGGCTCGGTGACTTCGCCGGGGTTCAGCTGACTGATCATGCTGTCGAACGGTGGAGGCAACTGACCGGCCTTGCGCCAGCCCATCTCGCCGCCTTCCAGGGCGTTCTCGCTGGCCGAGCGAGAGACGGCCAGCTGGCCAAAGTCTGCACCCTGCTGCAACTGCTGATACAGCTCCTGTGCCTGACGGTCGGCGGCCTGGATTTCGCTGGAAGACGCGCCTTCGGAGACCGGAATCAGGATGTTGGCCAGGCGGAATTCTTCCGACAATTGCATCTTGCCCAGATCGGACGCGAGGAAGTTCTGCACTTCCTGGTCGGTGACTTGAATGCGCTCGGCCACGCGGCGCTGACGCACGCGGCTGATGATCATCTCGCGGCGCACCTGGTCGCGGGCGTCGGCATAGGACAGGCCGTCACGCGCCAGGGCATCGCGGAACTGCTCCAGGCTCATGCCGTTGCGCTGGGCGATGGTGCCCATGGCTTGGTTCAGCTCTTCGTCGGTGATGCGAATGCCGGAGCGTTCGCCGATCTGCAGCTGAATGTTCTCGATGATCAGACGCTCAAGTACCTGCTGACCCAGAACACCTTCCGGTGGCAGGGCGCCGCCGCGCTTGTCGATGGTCTGTTGAACCTCGCGCAGGCGAGCATCGAGCTGGCTCTGCATGACGACGTCGTTATCGACGATAGCCACGACGCGGTCCAGGGGGCGGACTTGGGCCTGAGCCGTTGCCGCCAGCAGCGCTGCGCCCAACAGCAGGGGGCGCAGGCGATCAGAAAGCTTGGTCTTCACGTTCACGGTAACCTTGAATGCCTTGGTCGAGGAAAGTTTCTACCTTGCTGCCGGTAACGCCGCCGAGGCCCTTGAGGACGATCTGCAGGAAGATACCGCGGTCCGGCTCGTCGTTGCGCGCCGGGTCGAGGCTGACCTCGTCGTAATCGATCCAGTAGCGGTTGATCAGGCGCAGCTTCCAGCAGCAGCTGTCGTACTCGAAGCCACCGAAGGCTTCGAGGGTACGGTTGCGGCCGTAGTCGTACTGCCAGCGCGAGATCAGGCTCCACTGCGGAGCCAGCGGCCAGATGACGGAGAAGTCATGCTGGTCGATCTTGTAGTAGTTCTTGATGTAGTTGGGGCTACCGGGCACGCCATAGTCCGGGTTGGTGGTCCAGCGCCCGGTGTCACGGTCATAACGCACGGTGTCGTTGCGATAGCGATAACCGAGGTTGACCACTTTGTTCGGGTTGGCTTCCGGCTGGTAATGGAACATCGCGCTGCCCGAGCGGGTGGCGCGCTCGTCCGGATCCCAATTGAGGGTCGAGGAGAAGCGCCAGTCGCGATTGAAGCGATACAGGTACTCCAGTGCATACGGCGATACGTCAGAGGTCGCATCCTGGCGACCTCGGTAGTCGATGCCGGCCAATTGCACCTTGCGATCTTCGAAATAGAAGGCCTGGCCTAGGCTGGCGCGCTGGCGTTCGAAGCCGTTCGGCTCGATCCAGCGGCTGGTCACGCCCAGCGATAGCTTGTTTTCATCACCGATGCGGTCCTTGCCGCTGAAACGGTTCTCACGCCACAGCGAGGCGTAGCTGAAGGTAGGCTCGCCGGTGTCGAAGATCGGAATGTCCGTCTGATCCTCTTCCGGTACGTACAGATAGAAAGCGCGCGGTTCCAGGGTTTGCCGGAAATCCTTGCCAAACAGCTGGGTGTCACGGTCGAAATACAGGCCGCTGTCGAGGCTAAACAGGCCAACACCACGGCTTTGGGTGCCTTTGTAATTCTGCTCGGCAAGCAGAGTGTTCTTGCCTTGTTGATCCAGGCTGAGGTCATAGTTGGTCTGCAGGTATTTGACCTTCGGCTTGATATAGCCCCACGTCCAGTCCAGAGGCAGGCTGACGCCCGACTCCAGGTGCAGGCGTTCACCGGTGGCGCGCTCCAAGCCTTGGATACGCGTGTCGTACCAGCTCTGCTCCTCGATACCCTCTTTGTTGACGAAGTTACCCGAGCGCAGGTTGCGGTCGAAGCGTACGTACTCGGTGCCGTAGGTGAAATCCAGGCCGCCTGGGTTGAAAGGCAGTTTGCCGTCCAGTGTGATCTGCGGCAGGCGGTCATAAGGCGTTACATCGGTGATATTGGCCAGCTCATAGGCATGCGCATTAAGGCGAGCTGTATAGCTGTCACCGCGATAGGTCAATGTACCGCGCTGATCGACGTAGGTTTGTCGGTCGATGCCCAGATCCGTGTTGAGATCCTGGAAGTAGTAAGGATCGCTTATATCGGTGTAGTCGACTTCAGCCAGCAGGCGCGAGTTCAGCCCCTGTCTGTGCTGCCAGCTGTACATCCAGCGCTGGTCTTCGTACTCGGACTGCAGTTCACGCTCGTCTTCCTTGTCGTTCAGCCAGGCGCCGCCGACCTGACCTTCGCTGCTTTCGGTGAGGTAGCGGAACTCGCCTTCCATCAGCAGGCCGCGCTTGGCCATGTAGGTCGGATACAGCGTGGCGTCGTAGTTCGGCGCCAGGTTGAAGTAGTAAGGCGTTTGCAGCGAGAAACCGGTATCGCTGGAAGTACCGAAGCTAGGCGGCAGGAAGCCGGACTGCCGGCGATCGTCGATCGGGAAGTAGATGTACGGGGTGTAGAACACCGGTATGTCCTTGACCCGCAGCGTCACGTTGGTCGCGGTGCCGAAGCCGGTCGCCGGGTTCAGCGTGACGTTGTTGCCCTTCAGGTGCCAGGCATTGTCGCCCGGCTCGCAACGGGTGTAGGTGCCGTCCTTGAGACGGATGATCGCGGTCTCTTCACGCTTGGCGTAGAGCGCGCTGCCACGCACGTGTGCCTGATGCATCACGTATTCGGCATTGTCGATACGGGCTTCGCCGTTATCCAGCTGCAGTTCGGCGCGGTCGCCGACCACCAGGGTGCCCTTGTCTCGCAGACGCACGTTGCCAACCAGCTCACCACGGTTTTCCGTCTGGTGCAGACTGGCTTCGTCGGCCTCGACCTGCATGCCGGACTGGCGCAGGATGACATCGCCAGCGAGGGTGGCGATCTGTTTTTCCTGCTCGAAGCGCGAGGCCTTGGCAGACACGAACATCGGCGACTCGTCCAACGGCGTGGTGTCGTCCATGCCCGGACGCAGCGGCTCTATGTAGGCACCCGCGCAGTAGGGGCCGGCTTCGGCCAACTGCGCTGCGGTCAACTTATCGCGCGGTACCCAGTCCAAGTGACTGTAGTCAGGGCTGCGCGAAGCGAGGGCGCGGCCCTTGCTCTCGGTCACCAGCACCGGCGCGGCGTCCTGCTTGGCTACGGCCTCGCTGGTCGTGCCGCCGCTGCTGACGGCGTCGCGGCTGTGCACCGGACGTGGTGGCAGGGCGCTGGCGGCTGATTTCGGCGCGCATGCCCAGCCGCCCGTTGGCGACGCCTGGCAATCGTATTGCTCGGCGGCAAAGGACTGTAGGCTGAACACGGGCTGTAAGGCCAGAAAACTGCCGGTAACCAGCAGTGGGAATTTCTTGCGGAACGCGGGGTGTTTTACTGCCATCTTGTTAGTCCGGGCTTCCTGCGCGCTACCGGCCCAGGGGCCGCACGCCTCTCGATGGGCTGAAAAAGATGCTGGATAATAAAGCATGACCCGCGCAACGGCTAGCGCCGTCGGAGACCCCTTGATGTCTGAACACGATGTACGTCTGCAACAGCTGCAAGCCTGGCTCGCCGGGCAACTGCCCTCTCTGTTCGCCGCTCGCGGCTGGGGTGTGGTGCCTGCCGCCGAACTCACTCCCGCCAGCAGCGACGCCAGTTTTCGCCGCTATTTCCGCTGGCAGGCGGGTGAACGCAGCCTGATCCTGATGGACGCACCGCCCCCCCAGGAAAACTGCGAGCCGTTCGTCCGTATCGCTGCCCTGCTGGCCAGTGCTGGCGTGCATGTACCGCAGGTACTGGCCGCCGATCTGGATCAGGGCTTTCTGCTTCTCGATGATCTGGGGCGCAACACCTACTTGGACGTGATCGACGAGCACAACGCCGATGAGCTGTTCGACGCAGCCATCGAAGCCCTGCTGAAGCAGCAGCGTTTGCCGCTTGATGACAAGCTGCCCCATTACGACGACGCCTTGCTGCGTCGTGAAGTGCAGCTTTTCCCCGAGTGGTACGTACAGCGCCACCTGGGGCGCGCCTTTACCGCCGAGCAGGAAGCCGTCTGGCAACGCGTCAGCCAACTGTTGATCGACAGCGCCCTGGCGCAGCCCAAGGTTGTGGTGCACCGCGATTTCATGCCGCGCAATCTGATGCAGAGCACGCCCAACCCCGGTGTGCTGGATTTTCAGGATGCGGTCAACGGTCCGGTCACCTACGACATCACCTGCCTGTTCAAGGATGCCTTCCTCAGCTGGCCCGAGGCGCGTGTGCAAGGCTGGCTGCAGGACTACTGGCAGCGCGCCAGGGCGGCGGGTATCCCGGTGCAGGCCTCTTTCGAAGACTTTCTGCGGGCCAGCGACCTGATGGGCGTGCAGCGTCATCTCAAGGTCATTGGCATCTTCGCGCGCATCTGTCACCGCGACGGCAAGCCCAAGTATCTGAGCGACGTACCGCGTTTCTTCGCCTATATCCAGGCGGTGCTGGCGCGTCGGCCGGAGCTGGCCGAGCTGGGAGAACTGTTCGGCAGCCTGGCGATAGAAGAAGGGGCGCGTGCATGAAGGCGATGATCCTCGCCGCCGGCAAGGGTGAGCGCATGCGTCCGTTGACCTTGCACACGCCGAAACCGTTGGTGAAAGCGGCTGGGGTGCCGTTGATCGAATATCACGTCCGGGCCCTGGCCGCCGCCGGTTTCACCGAGTTGGTGATCAATCACGCCTGGCTGGGCCAGCAGATCGAGGATTACCTCGGCGATGGCTCGCGCTTTGGCGTACGTATCGCCTATTCAGCCGAAGGTGAGCCACTGGAGACCGGCGGCGGCATCTTCAAGGCATTGCCCTTGCTAGGCAACGAGCCCTTCGTGGTGGTCAATGGCGATATCTTCACCGACTACGCCTTTGCCGCGTTGCGCCAGCCGCTCACCGGTCTGGCGCATCTGGTTCTCGTGGATAACCCGGCGCATCACCCGCAGGGCGACTTTACCTTGTCGACTGGCCAGGTTCATGACGGCGAGGCGGCAGGCGAGCGGTTGACATACAGCGGTCTCGCCGTGCTGCATCCGCGTTTGTTCGGCGCGTCTGCGCCTGGTGCCTTCAAGCTGGCGCCGTTGCTGCGTGAGGCGATGGCGTCAGGGCAGGTCAGCGGCGAGCATTACGGCGGCTGCTGGATCGATGTCGGCACGCACGAGCGCCTGGCCGAAGTCGAGCGACTGCTGCAGGAGGCGCGCTAGGTGCTCTGGCCGGCGACTCTGCTAGGCGCTGCGGCCGGGTTGGCCCTGGCCAGCATTCCGGGCGCCTTGCTTGGCGGCCTGCTGGGGCAGGTGCTCGATCGCCGCCTGCGTCTGCATGACTGGGATAACCTGCGCGAACGTCTGGGTGGTCGGGCGGCGCCGGCGGATGACGACCTGCTGTTTCTGATGTTGGGGCGCCTGGCCAAGAGCGAGGGCCGCGTGGTGCAAAGCCATATTCAGCAGGCGCGCGCGGAAATGCAGCGACTGGGACTGGACCCGGTCGGACAGCGCCGCGCCATCGAGGCTTTCGCCCGCGGCAAGACCGGGCGAGACAACCTGCGCAGGCCGCTGCAGCGCCAGCGTCAGCGCGCCGAGGCGATGCTCCGGGCCTGCTGGCGCATGGCCTGGGTCGACGGCCGGGTATCGTCCAGTGAACGCGAGTTGATCCTGCTGTGGGGCAAGTGGCTTGGCTGGGACAGTGCGCGGCTCGATAGCCTGGGCGAGGAATACGCGCCGCGCCGCAGCCAGCAACCGGCTCCGACGGGTGGCAGTTATCAGGAAGCGCTGCGCCTGCTGGGCGTCAACGAGGGCAGCGAGCCCGAGCAAATAAAGCGCGCCTATCGGCGCCTGCTCAGTCGTCATCACCCGGACAAACTGGCCGGCTCCGGCGCTTCGCCTGAGCGCATTCGTGAAGCGACCGAAACCACTCGCCAGTTGCATCAGGCCTATGCGCTGATCCGTCAGCGCCGGGCGATTCGCTAGCCGCCCGAGGCGCGAATATGCAGCTGCAGCCAGCCGCGCAGGCGGCGGTAGAGCTGCTCCTGCTGCACGTCCAGATTCCCCGGCAGAGCTTTCATCGACACCTGGATGTAGGTAGGTAATTTGGCCCGTTTGCTCGCCTGCAGGCGTTTCAGGGCTGCGCTGCGGTCGGTGGCTTGATCCTTGTAATAGAAGTCGCCGCTGGCTACCGGCAGCTGTGCAACCAGCTCGTCCAGCGGCGGAGCGAAGCCGGCAGGCAGCTCGGCCGCCACCATCAGAAGATTGTGTACATTGGCCGGCTTGCGTTCGCTCAGGTAACGCGCGGCCCAGTAAGCGCCGCTGCCATGGCCCAGCAGCACGATTTCCCTGGCCTGCTGCTGTTCGGCGAAGGCGATGGCGGCTTCGAGGCGCGCCATCACGCGCTCGACGTGCGCCTGGCGCCGTTGCTCGGGGCTGATCGCGCTGTCGTCTACTTGCTGTGCGCCGTCGTCGGGCGTTTCGGGCGGCGGCTCGGTAGCAGGAGCGCTCTCGGTGGAAGGCGTTTCGATTTCTGCGGGCGCAGCGGTTGTGCTCCGTAGCGGCAGCGGGTCGCCGTCCGGGTCCGGCAGCGTCAGGCTCAAGCTGTGCCAGCCAGCATCGGGCAGTTTGCGCCTCAGCGGACCGACCGCTGCCGCACCATCGGCATTCTCCACATCGTCGGGCACCAGGATCACCGCGCCACTGGGCTCGCCAACGTTGGCGGGCAACCACAGGGCGAGGAAGCTCTCGGCGCCGGCCTGCAGCAATTGCTGTTCACGTTTGTCCAGGCGTCGTTCCAGCGTCTGCGCGTCGCTGACGCTGCGCTCGGGCAATAACGGACGTTCGTTCGCTGCGGGCGTGTCTGTTTCTCCGGGCGCCGTGTTCTGTGCATCCTCGGGTGATTCCTGCGCCCAACTGGTGGCGGCGCAGAACAGGCAGAGACCGAGCAGTGCGAGTGAATGAGGGCGCATCGGTGAGGCTCCTTGGGGGCTGCTAAAGAGCCTAATGTCGAGCTCCGTATTTGTCAGGCGATATTGGCCCGACGCTCGACGCAGCGATGTTGATATCGCTCCCTGACGTTGGCGATTTCTGTTGCCTGGCGAGGTGGTTGGCAGCAGATGCAGAGCAGGAGGTCTTGGTTTCTAGGCGTAGAATGCCACCCTGTCTTAACTTTATTCCGTATAACAAGGCGGCCAGATGGACTTCGATGATCCCGGATTTCGCGAGCTGATCGATGCGCTGCACGATGGCCTCTACATCACCGATGCCGATGGCATCACTCTTAAGGTCAACAGCGCCTACGAACGCCTGACCGGGCTGCGTAGCGAAGATGTGGTCGGCCAGCACATGCAGGCGCTGGTGGAGCAGGGCGTCATCTCCCAGTCGGTGTCGCTGCGCGTGCTCAAGGAGGGCAAGGCGCTGTCGCTGATGCAGAGCGTCAGTCAGGGCAAGCGCCTGCTGGTCAGCGGCACGCCGATCTTCGCTGCCGATGGCCAGGTGCGTTACGTGGTCAGCACCGTGCGAGACATGACCGAACTGCTGCGTATCAAGCACGAGCGCGACGAGCTGCAGCAGCTCAAGCAGCTGCGCAACAGCACGGCGAAGCTGCATGCCGGTCAGCGTGACGATCTGCTGCATGCCTCGCCGGTGGCCGATCGTCCGGCTTCGGGGCGGGTTTTTGGCCAGGCCCGGCAGGTCGCGGCCAGTGATGTGAAGGTGTTGCTGCAGGGGGAAACCGGTGTCGGCAAGACGCTGATCGCCCAGTACATCCACAAGAGCAGCCCACGCGCGGCGCAGCCGTTCCTGGCGCTCAATTGCGGTGCGCTGCCGGAAAACCTGATCGAGGCCGAGCTGTTCGGCTATGTGCCGGGCGCCTTCACCGGCGCCGGCAGCAAGGGCAAGCGCGGTCTGCTGGAGCTGGCCAACCAGGGCACGGTGTTTCTCGACGAGATCGGCGACCTGCCGCTGGCGTTGCAGGTCAAGCTGCTCAAGGTGATCGAGGAGAGCCGCTTCATCCCAGTCGGTGGACTAGAGCTGAAAGAGGTAGACGTGCGCATCATCACCGCCACCCACCACGACCTGCGCCAGATGGTCGCCGATGGTCGCTTTCGCGCTGATCTCTACTATCGGCTCAATGTGGTGCCCATTCATATACCCGCATTACGCGAGCGGGCCGATGAGGTTCAGCCGCTGCTTCAGTTCTATCTTGCCGAGTTCAACCAGCGCTATGGACGATCGCTGACCTGGGAGCTGGAAGCCCTGGATGCGCTCACCGACTACGCCTGGCCGGGCAATATCCGTGAGCTGATCAACCTGGTCGAGCGCCTCGTGGTCACCTGCATCGGTGAGACCATCGAGTTGTTCGATCTGCCTGATGAGGTGCGCATGGTTCGCCACGACGGTGCTGGCGACGTTCTGCTGCCGCTGCGTAAGCAAGTGGAGAATCTGGAGCGGCGCTTGATCCGCAAGGCACTGGTGCAACACAAGACCACCCGCGAGGCGGCCAAGGCCCTTGGTCTAAGCCAGGCGACGCTGGTGCAGAAGATGAAACGCTGGGAACAGGGTTGATTGGAAAATGGATCGGATAGCCGTCTTTTGATTGATTTTCTGATCGATACGGCGCTGGTTTGAGCTGTGACAAAACGACGCAAGCCTTCTATCACGCAGGTTTGCGCGATCTGGCACAGGAATCGCTATGGCAGGGCCCGAACCCGTCCAGTTTTCACAATGCACAAAAGGGCCTGATGATGAGTACTGCTGCCTTCAAGATCGCCAATAAGCTGCTGACCGGCCAGGGCGCCGTTGAGCAACTGGCGCACGAACTGCCCCGCCTGAACATCGCCAACCCGCTGATCGTCACCGACGCCATCCTGATCAAATCCGGCACCGTGGACCACGTGCTCAAGCAGCTTGGCGAGCGTGCCTACGGCATTTTCGACGGCGTGGAGCCTGAGCCGGAAATCGCCATCGTCGAGGCCTGCGCCAAGGTTTACCGCGACGGCGGTCACGATGGCCTGATCGGCGTCGGCGGCGGCAGCGCCATCGACATCGCCAAGGCAGTCGCCGGCTATGTCGGTCACGACGGCGCACTGGAGGAGTTGTTCGGTGTCGACCAGATCAAGCGCAAGGGCCCGCCGCTGATCGCCATCCCGACCACCGCCGGCACCGGCTCGGAAGTGACCAACGTGTCGATCCTGTCGGACAAGAAGGCGCAGCTGAAAAAGGGCATCGTCAGCGACTACCTGCTGCCCGACGTCGCCCTGGTCAGTCCGGTGATGACCCTGACCTGCCCGCGCAGTGTGACCGCCGCCAGTGGCGTCGATGCCCTGGTGCACGCGGTGGAATCCTACCTGTCGGTCAATGCCTCGCCGATCACTGACGCCCTGGCCATCGGCGCCATCAAGCTGATCGCCAAGGCGCTGCCCAAGGCTTACGCCAATCCGGCCGACCTGAAGGCGCGTGAAGACATGGCCACCGCCAGCCTGATGGCCGGCATGGCCTTCGGCAACGCCGGGGTTGGCGCCGTGCACGCCCTGGCCTATCCGCTGGGCGGGCGCTTCAACATCGCCCATGGCGTCAGCAACGCCCTGCTGCTGCCCTACGTGATGGCCTGGAACAAGCTGGCCTGCGTCGAGCGCATGGCCGGGATCGCCGCCGCTCTCGGCGTGCAGACTCACGGTCTGAGCGACAAGGCCGCTGCCGACCTGGCCGTCGAGGCCATGGCCGAGCTGTGCGCCAGCGTCGACATTCCCAAGGGTATGCGCAGCTTCAACGTGCCCGAGGACGCCATCCCGGCCATGGCCGAGGAGGCCAGCAAGATCGACCGCCTGATGCGCAACAACCCGCGGCGTCTAACCGCTGGCGACATCGAGCAGATCTACCGCGCCGCCTACTGATTTCAACAATCGATGAACGATAGCCCCGGTCATGCCGGGGCTTGCTGCTTACAACTCTAATAAAGCTGGGTGATTCAAATGTCCGAACTGCATCAACAAGACCTGGGCGTCGAAGCCCCGTACTGGCCGCTGGGGCCATTCAAGGTACGTCTGCCTTTCATTCACTACCGCTTTGAGCTCTCCGACTACATGCAGGGCCTGCTCATGTGCGCGGTGGACCTGGCGGCCATTCC
The DNA here is from genome assembly GCF_002439135.1 of Pseudomonas sp. UBA6323. Classification (NCBI taxonomy): domain Bacteria; kingdom Pseudomonadati; phylum Pseudomonadota; class Gammaproteobacteria; order Pseudomonadales; family Pseudomonadaceae; genus Pseudomonas; species Pseudomonas sp. UBA6323. The sequence goes on from NZ_DJSX01000011.1 coordinate 137,329, forward strand.
GCTGATGACCGAATTCCTCGGCATGCCCTTCGAGGTAGCACTGGCGGTGGTCATGCTCAACGGCCTGCTGTACCTGACCCACCACCTGCTGGGCGACCCGGTGGTGCCGGGCTGGATCACCCCGGCGATCCCCCTGCTGATGGCCTACTGCAGCCAGTTCCCGGAGGGCCCGGAGCGGGTGCATGCGCTGATTGCCTTCCAGTTGATGCTGGGGGCGTTCTCCATAGGGCTGGGGATGACGGGCATGGCGCGCAAGGTGGTGTCGCTGGTGCCCTCGGCGCTCAAGGCCGGCATCATCATGGGCGCCGGCCTCAGTGCGGTGCTCACCGTGTTCAAGGAAGGCGGGCGCTTCGACAGCTTCCCCTGGACCATCTCGATCGCGGTCGGCATCGCCTTCTACCTGGTGTTCTCCCTGCACTTCCAGCAATTGAAGAAGCGCAGCCGCTTCTGGTGGAACTTCGCCAAGCTGGGCATCTTCCCGATCATCCTGCTGGCCGTGTTCGTCGCGCCGATCTTCGGTGAGGCGCCGTGGCCGAACATCGAGTGGGGCATCAGCAAGCCGGACTTCGTCACCCTGTGGAACGAATACACCGTGTTCGGCCTCGGCATGCCGCCGCTGATGATGTTCGTCACCGCCATTCCTACCGTATTCGCTGCCTACCTGGTGGTGTTCGGTGACGTGCTGGGCGCCAGGGCGATCCTCTCCGAGGCCGACCATATCCGCAGTGACGAGAAGGTCGACTTCAACCCCAACCGCTCGCACATGATCTTTGGCGGGCGCAACGCCTTCATGAGCATTTTAGGCCCGGATGTGGCTATGTGCGGCCCGCAGTGGTCGGCCATGCAGGTGGTGATCACCGAGCGCTTCAAGGGGGGCGCCCAGGCGATGAAGTCCATCTACGGCGGCGTCGGCTCGTTCCGCTGGGGCACCAACACTGGCCTGTTGCTGCTGCCGGTGGTCACCCTGCTGCAGCCGATTCTCGGTGTGGCACTGGCGCTGACCCTGCTGATCCAGGGCTACGTCAGCGTGCGCCTGGGCATCATGGAAGCGCGCAGCCAGCGTGACCTGGGCATCGCCGGGGTGATCGGCGCGGTGCTGGCGATCAAGGGCGCCGGCTGGGCCTTCGCCATCGGCGTCGGCCTCTGCGTGCTGATCTATGGCGCGCAGATGTTCCGTGGCGAGAACGACCAGACCTTCACCAAGGATCTGCCGCCCGGCGAGTGATCCTTTCGAATTGACCAGCCGGGGCCTTGTGTCTCCGGCTGCAGGAGTAGTGCATGAAACTCAACGATCCCGATCTGCTGCGCCACCAGGCCTATATCGACGGCCAGTGGTGCGAAGCACCCGACGGTGCCGTCACGGAAATCTTCAACCCGGCCAATGGTGACTCCCTGGGCCATGTGCCGAACCTGGGCGCAGCCGAAACCCGCCGCGCCATCGAGGCCGCCCAGGCCGCGCAACCGGCCTGGCGTGCGCTGACCGGCAAGGAGCGCGCCGCGCGCCTGCGCAAATGGTACGAGCTGATGCTCGCCAACCAGGAAGACCTGGCGCAGATCATGACCGCCGAACAGGGCAAGCCGCTGGCCGAAGCCCGTGGCGAAGTGCTGTACGCCGCCTCCTTCATCGAGTGGTTCGCCGAGGAAGCCAAGCGCGTCTATGGCGACACCATTCCCGGCCACCAGCCGGACAAGCGCCTGATCGTCACCAAGGAGCCGATCGGCGTGGCCGCGGCGATCACCCCGTGGAATTTTCCGGCGGCGATGATCACCCGCAAGGCCGGCCCTGCCCTGGCCGCCGGCTGCGCCATGGTGCTAAAACCGGCGCCGCAGACGCCGTTCAGCGCCCTGGTCCTGGCCGTGCTGGCCGAACGTGCCGGTATCCCGGCCGGGCTGTTCAGCGTACTGCCGGCCGACGCCGAGCGCTCCCGTGAGGTGGGCGGTGAGCTGTGCGCCAACCCCACCGTGCGCAAGTTGTCGTTCACCGGCTCCACCGGTGTCGGCATCAAGCTGATGGAGCAGTGCGCGCCGACCCTCAAGAAACTATCCCTGGAGTTGGGCGGCAATGCGCCGTTCATCGTCTTCGAAGATGCCGATCTGGATGCGGCGGTCGAGGGCGCCATGGTCGCCAAGTACCGCAATGCCGGGCAGACCTGTGTCTGCGCCAACCGTATCTATGTACAGGACGGCGTGTACGACGCCTTCGCCGAGAAACTGGCGGCAGCGGTAGCAGGGCTCAAGGTCGGCCAGGGCACTGAAGCGGGTGTGACTACCGGCCCGCTGATCGACGCCAATGCCGTGGCCAAGGTGCAGAGCCATCTGGCCGATGCCCTGGAGAAGGGCGCCAGGGTGCTGCAGGGTGGTCAGGCGCTGGGCGGCAACTTCTTCGAGCCCACCGTGCTGGTCGACGTGACGCCGGACATGCGCGTAGCCCGTGAGGAGACCTTCGGCCCGCTGGCGCCGCTGTTCCGCTTCAGCGACGAAGCTGAAGTGATCCGCCAGGCCAACGACACCGAGTTCGGCCTGGCCGGTTACTTCTACACTCGCGACCTGGGCCGCGCCTTCCGCGTCGGCGAGGCGCTGGAGTACGGCATGGTCGGCATCAATACCGGGCTGATCTCCAACGAAGTGGCGCCGTTCGGCGGCATCAAGGCCTCCGGCCTGGGCCGTGAGGGCTCCAAGTACGGGTTGGACGAGTATCTGGAGATCAAGTACCTCTGCCTGAGTATCTGAAGTACGGGGAATGCCGTGGGAGGGGGCTTTAGCCGCGACAGTCACGCTCGCTGAACGACTCCTCTCAGCAGGAAAGCTCGCGGACAAGTCCGCTCCTACAAAGGCGCGAGTCGTGGGAGCGGACTCGTCCGCGAATGATCCTCAGCCCCGCAGGAATAGACGGCCTTTGGCATCTCTCACCCTGCGCTCTGTCTTGCTCCTGCCTATGTTGACTCAGGCTGCGATGAGCCTGCCAGGCTGAGGCATTTGTGCGCGCCGCGGTCAGGCGGCGCTGCCAGATGGTGTTCGAGCCGCTACAATGCGCGCCACCGTGATTCAGCACTCAGAGGTGCGCCATGCAACCCTTCGCCATCGCCCCGTCGATCCTTTCCGCCGACTTCGCCCGCCTGGGTGAGGAAGTGGACAACGTACTCGCCGCCGGGGCGGACATCGTGCATTTCGATGTCATGGACAACCATTACGTGCCTAACCTGACCATCGGCCCGATGGTCTGCTCGGCGCTGCGCAAATATGGCATCACCGCGCCCATCGACGCGCACCTGATGGTCAAGCCGGTGGATCGCATCATCGGTGACTTCATCGAGGCCGGTGCCTCATACATCACCTTCCATCCGGAAGCCTCCGAGCACATCGACCGTTCGCTGCAGCTGATCAAGGCGGGCGGCGCCAAGGCCGGCCTGGTGTTCAACCCGGCCACCCCGCTGGAGGTGCTCAAGTACGTGATGGACAAGGTCGACATGATCCTGCTGATGAGCGTCAACCCCGGTTTCGGCGGGCAGAAGTTCATCCCCGGCACCCTCGACAAGCTGCGTGAAGCCCGCGCGCTGATCGACGCCAGTGGCCGCGAGATCCGCCTGGAAATCGACGGTGGCGTGAATGTGCAGAACATCCGCGAGATCGCCGAGGCGGGCGCCGACACCTTCGTCGCCGGCTCGGCGATCTTCAACCAGCCGGACTACAAAGCTGTGATCGACGCCATGCGCGCCGAGCTGGCCCAGGTGCGTGGATGAAACCGTTGCGCGCGCTGTGCGGCGGTGAGCTGCCGCGCCTGGTGATGTTCGACCTGGACGGCACGCTGATCGACTCGGTGCCTGACCTGGCCGCAGCGGTCGACCGCATGCTGGTCGAGCTGGGACGCCCGCCGGCTGGCGCGGCACAGGTTCGCGAGTGGGTCGGCAACGGCGCCCGCGTGCTGGTGCGGCGCGCCCTGGCCGGTGGCCTGGATCATTCCGCGGTGGGCGAGGCCGAGACGGAGCAGGCGCTGGCGCGCTTTCTTGATATCTACGCCGACTGTCATGACCTGACCGCGCTGTACCCCGGTGTGCACGAGCTGCTCGAAGCCCTGAGCACCGCTGCCGTCGAACTGGCGGTGGTGACCAACAAGCCGGAGCGCTTCGTCGCGCCGTTGCTGGAGCAGGTCGGCCTGGGCGGTTATTTCCGCTGGATCATCGGCGGCGACACCCTGCCGCAGCAGAAACCCGACCCGGCTGCGTTGCTCCAGGTGATGCGCTTGGCGGGTGTCAAGGTATCGCAATCACTGTTCGTCGGCGACTCGCGCAACGATGTGCTGGCCGCTCATGCCGCTGGCGTGCCCTGCGTCGCGGTGAGCTACGGCTATAATCATGGCCGCCCGATCACCGAAGAGAAACCGAACCTGGTGGTCGACAACCTCGCCGAGTTGCTCTGACGAATCTTCAGCTGCGCCATTCGGCTTTTGTAGGAGCGGATTTATCCGCGAAACTGGCGATTGAGATCGCGGATAGATGCGCTCCTGCCAAGCTATCGCTTTGCCCCGCTTGCAGCGCTTGGCTTGTAGCTGCTACCTTGGCCGCTCTCCTTATTCCCCCGCCTGTCGAGATCGCACCGTGGTGGTTAGCTGCAAACTCTGGATGAAGGTCATCAAGGCCCTGGCCCGTTGGCGCTGGCGCGCCTGATTTCGTCCTGCCGCTGCGCGCGGCCCGTTTGCACCCGACCGTTTTCCCCGAGCCATGAGGCTGATCATGACCCATGAAGAATTCCTGCGTTTAGCCGCTGAAGGCTACAACCGCATTCCCCTGGCCTGCGAAACCTTGGTGGATTTCGACACGCCGCTGTCCATCTACCTGAAGCTGGCCGACGCGCCCAATTCCTACCTGCTCGAATCCGTGCAGGGCGGCGAGAAATGGGGCCGTTATTCGATCATCGGCCTGCCGGCGCGCACCGTGCTGCGCGTGCATGGCCATGACGTGGTGGTGAGCACCGACGGCGTCGAGGCCGAGCGTCACCAATGCGCCGACCCGCTGGAGTTCGTCGAGCAGTTCAAGGCGCGCTACAAGGTGCCGACCATTGCCGGTCTGCCGCGCTTCAACGGCGGCCTGGTGGGTTACTTCGGCTATGACAGCGTGCGCTACGTCGAGCCCAAGCTGGCTGCCGGGGTGAATCCCGATGCGCTGGGTACGCCGGATATCCTGCTGATGGTGTCCGACGCCGTGGTGGTGTTCGACAACCTGGCCGGCAAGATGCACGGCATCGTCCTCGCCGATCCGGCTCAGCCGGATGCCTTCGAGCAAGGCCATGCGCGCCTGCGCGAGATCCTGCACAAGCTGCGCCAGCCGATTATCCCGCGCCTGGGTGTGGACCTGTCCGCGCCGCCGGGCGAGGAGCCGGCGTTCCGCTCCAGCTACAGCCAGGGCGACTACGAGGCGGCGGTCCGTTCGATTAAGGAGTACATCCTGGCCGGCGACTGCATGCAGGTGGTGATCTCCCAGCGCATGTCGATTCCGTTCAAGGCGGCACCGATCGACCTGTACCGCGCGCTACGCTGCATCAACCCGACGCCTTATATGTACTTCTTCAACTTCGGTGACTTTCATGTGGTCGGCAGTTCGCCGGAAGTGTTGGTGCGCGTCGAGGACGGTCTGGTCACCGTGCGCCCCATCGCCGGTACCCGCCCGCGCGGCGCCAGCGAAGAGGCGGACAAGGCGCTGGAAGACGACCTGCTGTCCGACGCCAAGGAAATCGCCGAGCACCTGATGCTCATCGACCTGGGCCGTAACGACACTGGCCGCGTGTCGCAGGTCGGCTCGGTCAAGCTCACCGAGAAGATGGTCATCGAGCGCTATTCCAACGTCATGCACATCGTTTCCAACGTCACCGGTCAGCTCAAACCCGAACTGTCGGCGATGGACGCGCTGCGTGCCATCCTGCCGGCCGGCACCCTGTCCGGTGCGCCGAAGATCCGCGCCATGGAAATCATCGACGAGCTCGAACCGGTCAAGCGCGGCGTCTACGGCGGCGCGGTCGGCTACTACGCCTGGAACGGCAACATGGACACCGCCATTGCCATCCGCACCGCGGTGATCAAGGACTTTGAGCTGCACGTGCAGGCCGGCGCCGGCATCGTCGCCGACTCGGTGCCCGCCCTGGAGTGGGAAGAAACCCTGAACAAGCGCCGCGCCATGTTCCGCGCCGTTGCGCTCGCCGAACAGACTGCCGTCCAGGCCCAGGAATAACAGGAGCCGTACCATGCTTTTGATGATCGACAACTACGACTCCTTCACCTACAACGTCGTGCAGTACCTGGGTGAGCTGGGCGCCGACGTGCACGTGATTCGCAACGACGAGCTGAGCATCGCCGAGATCGAAGCACTCAAGCCCGAGCACATCGTCGTCTCGCCTGGCCCGTGCACGCCGACCGAGGCGGGCGTGTCTATCGAGGCCATTCTGCATTTTGCCGGCAAGCTGCCGATCCTCGGCGTCTGCCTCGGCCACCAGAGCATCGGCCAGGCCTACGGCGGCGACGTGGTACGCGCGCGCCAGGTGATGCACGGTAAGACCAGCCCGGTGTTCCATGAAGACAAGGGCGTGTTCGCCGGCCTTAACAAGCCGCTCACCGTGACCCGCTATCATTCCCTGGTGGTCAAGCGCGAAACCCTGCCGGATTGCCTGGAGATCACCGCCTGGACGCAGCATGAAGACGGCTTGGTCGACGAGATCATGGGCCTGCGCCACAAGACCCTGAACGTCGAGGGCGTGCAGTTCCACCCCGAGTCCATCCTCACCGAGCAGGGCCACGAACTGTTCGCCAACTTCCTCAAGCAGACCGGAGGCGTGCGCGCATGAATATCAAGGAAGCCCTCAACCGAATCGTCGCCCAACTCGATCTGACCACCGAGGAAATGCAGGCGGTCATGCGCGAGATCATGACCGGCCAGTGCACCGATGCGCAGATTGGCGCCTTCCTCATGGGCATGCGCATGAAGAGCGAGACCATCGACGAGATCGTCGGTGCCGCCAGCGTCATGCGCGAACTGGCTGCACCGGTGGTGATCGACGCCGAGCGCCTAGTCGACACCTGCGGCACTGGCGGCGACGGCATGAACATCTTCAACGTCTCCACCGCGGCGGCTTTCGTCGTCGCGGCGGCTGGCGGCAAGGTGGCCAAGCACGGCAACCGCGCGGTCTCCGGCAAGAGCGGCAGCGCCGATCTGCTCGAAGCGGCCGGCGTTTACCTGGGGCTCCAGCCCGAGCAGGTGGCGCGCTGCGTCGAGAGCGTCGGCGTTGGCTTCATGTTCGCCCCGTCCCATCACGGCGCGATGAAGCATGCCATTGGCCCGCGTCGCGAGCTGGGCCTGCGTACCATCTTCAATATGCTCGGCCCGATGACCAATCCGGCGGGCGCCAAGCATCAGGTCATCGGCGTGTTCAGCCAGGCACTGTGCCGCCCCATGGCCGAGGTGCTGCAGCGCCTGGGCAGCGAGCACGTGCTGGTGGTGCATGCGCAGGATGGTCTGGATGAGATCAGCCTGGCTGCGCCGACCTTCGTCGCCGAACTCAAGGACGGCAAGGTCAGCGAGTACCGTATCCAGCCCGAGGATTTCGGCATCAAGAGCCAGAGCCTGATCGGCCTGACCGTCGACAATGCCGAGCAGTCGCTGGAACTGATCCGCGACGCACTGGGTCGGCGCAAGACCGAGAATGGCCAGAAGGCTGCCGACATGATCGTGCTCAACGCCGGCGCCGCGCTGTACGCCGCCGACCATGCCAGCAGCCTGCGCGAAGGCGTGCAGCTGGCGCACGATGCCCTGCACACCGGGCTGGCGCGCGAGAAGCTGGAGGAGCTAGTCTCCTTTACTGCGGTATTCAAACAGGAGAACGAAGGGTGAACGTGCCAACCGTACTGGAAAAGATCGTCGCCCGTAAGTTCGAGGAAGTCGCGGCGCGCCGTGCCCAGGTCAGCCTCGCCGAACTCGAGGCCGCTGCGCGCAGTGCCGACGCACCGCGTGGCTTCGCCCGCGCGCGGCTGGAACAGGCTGCGCGCAAGCAGCCGGCCGTGATCGCCGAGAGCACGAAAGCTTCGCACAGCAAGGGCATGCTGCGCGCCGACTCAGTCCCGGCCGATATTGCCC
>NZ_DJSX01000059.1:0-107510 GCF_002439135.1 Pseudomonas sp. UBA6323
CGATTGGGCGCCGCGTTCGGTGCACCGCAACAGCCGCATGGTCAGCGATGCCATTCGCGCCGTTGAGGCCAGAACCGGGCGCGACGCTAAAGATCAGGAGGTTGCGGCCGAACTCCAATTGAGTCTGGAAGATTACTACGGCATTCTTGGCGACACTTTGGGCAGCCGCCTGTTCAGCTTCGACGACCTATTGCAGGACGGCGAGCATGGCGGGTTGCACGAAGACGCCGAGCACACCCACCTCGAACCTTCGCGGGACCTCGAAGACGAACGCTTCCAGGCGGCCTTGGCCAATGCCATCGCCGGCCTGCCGGAGCGCGAACGTCTGGTGCTGGCGCTGTATTACGATGAAGAATTGAACTTGAAGGAAATCGGTGAAGTGCTGGGGGTTAGCGAGTCGCGCGTGAGTCAGCTGCACAGCCAGTGTGCGGCGCGTCTGCGCTCGCGGCTGAGTGAATGGCGCGCTGGCTGAACGCAGCGTACTCGCAGGCAGAAACGGTTTCACGATTAAAGGACGTAGTTGCAAGCGCAATACGTTTGGGACTGACGGAGGTCGACTTGGACAAGAACATGAAAATCCTCATCGTTGACGATTTTTCGACGATGCGACGGATCATCAAGAACCTCTTGCGGGACTTGGGTTTCACCAACACCGCGGAAGCCGATGACGGCACCTCGGCGCTGCCGATGCTGCAAAGCGGCAGCTTCGACTTTCTGGTGACCGACTGGAACATGCCCGGCATGACCGGCATCGACCTGCTGCGTGCCGTGCGTGCCGACGAGCGTCTCAAGCACCTGCCAGTGCTGATGGTGACCGCTGAAGCCAAGCGCGATCAGATCATCGAGGCGGCCCAGGCCGGCGTGAATGGCTACGTGGTCAAACCCTTCACCGCCCAGGTGCTGAAGGAAAAGATCGAAAAGATCTTCGAGCGGGTCAACGGCTGATGCCGGCCGCGAGGGTGCTATGGAACACGATGACTCCACGCTGGGTGACCTTGAGTCGACCCTGAAAAACAATGCCCGCGATCTGGTCGACAGCCTCGAACAAGGCAACTTCGGCGCCGCGGTGCAACTGATCAACGAACTCAACAAGGTCCGCGACCGCGGGCTGTATCACGAAGTCGGCAAACTGACTCGTGAGCTGCACAACGCTATCGTCAACTTTCAGCTCGACCCGCGCATGCCTCATGCTCAGGAGTTGTCGCAGATCGCCGACGCTACCGAGCGTCTGAACTACGTCGTGACCATGACCGAGAAGGCCGCCAACCGGACCATGGATCTGGTCGAGCAGAGCGCACCGCTGGTCAACGACCTGAGCGACGAGGCGCACAGCCTGAGTGTCGAGTGGGGCCGCTTCATGCGCCGCGAAATCGGTGCCGATGGTTTTCGCGAGCTGGCCAAGCGTGTCGAGCTGTTCCTCGCCCGTAGCGAGCGAGACGGCGCCAAGCTCTCCGGCCACCTCAACGACATTCTGCTGGCGCAGGACTACCAGGACCTTACCGGTCAGGTGATCAAGCGTGTCACCCAGTTGGTGACAGAAGTGGAAAGCAACCTGCTCAAGCTGGTGCTCATGGCCAGCCAGGTCGACCGTTTCGCCGGTATTCAGCACGACCACGAAGTGCTGCGCGCCGAACAGGATCAATTAAAAGAACCATCGCGGGGTGAAGGTCCGCAGATTCATGCCGATAAGCGTGATGACGTTGCCTCCAGCCAGGACGATGTCGACGACCTGCTGTCCAGTCTAGGGTTCTAAGGAGCACACAATATGAGCTTCGGCGCCGATGAAGAGATCCTCCAGGATTTCCTGGTAGAGGCCGGCGAGATTCTCGAACAGTTGTCCGAACAGTTAGTCGAGCTGGAAAGCCGACCGGACGACATGAACCTGCTCAATGCCATCTTTCGCGGTTTCCATACCGTCAAGGGCGGAGCGGGCTTCCTCCAGCTCAACGAGCTGGTGGAGTGCTGCCATATCGCCGAAAACGTCTTCGACATCCTGCGCAAGGGTGAGCGTCGCGTCGATTCGGAGCTGATGGATGTAGTGCTCGAGGCTCTTGATGCAGTCAATGGCATGTTCGGCGAAGTGCGTGAGCGGCGTGAGCCGACGCCCGCGTCGCCGGAGCTGCTGGCGGCCCTGTCGCGCCTGGCCGAACCGGGTGGCGGCGAAGCGGCCCCTGAACCGGTGCAGCAGGCGCAGCCGCAACCCGAGCCCGAACCGGAGCCCCAGGCGGTTGCTGCGTCCGTTGCCTCGGGCGATATCACTGACAGCGAATTCGAGCAACTGCTCGACGCGCTGGGTGAGGCGCCGGCTGCCGCTCCAAGTGCGGAGAATGCCGCCGGTGATGAGATCACCGATGACGAGTTCGAATCGCTGCTCGACCAGTTGCACGGCAAAGGGCAGTTCTCCGGCATGGTCGAGACGCCTGCTGCGATCGCTGTCGTTGCCTCTGCGCCGGCTGCTGCCCCGGCAGGCGACGACATAACCGACGACGAATTCGAAGCGCTGCTCGATCAGTTGCATGGCAAGGGTCAGTTCTCTGACGCAGCCGAAGCCGCGGCGCCGGTTGCTGCGGCCGTTGCCGCTGCACCTGTTGCGGCCAGTGATGAGATCACCGACGACGAGTTCGAGTCGTTGCTCGATCAACTGCACGGCAAGGGCAAGTTCGTAGCGCCCAGCGAGCCGGCGCCGGCCCCGGTACCTGCGGCCAAACCGGCTGCGGCGCCCAAGGCCGCCGCACCCGCCAGCCCTGCACCTGCCAAGGCTGAGCCCGCTGCTGCCCGTGCCAGCGCCGCGCCTGCAGCTGCGGCCGAAAAGGCAACGGCGGCGAGCGAAGCGGAAACCACCGTGCGTGTCGATACCGCGCGCCTCGACGAGATCATGAACATGGTCGGCGAGCTGGTTCTGGTGCGTAACCGCCTGGTTCGCCTGGGGCTCAACAGCGGCGACGAGGCCATGTCCAAGGCCGTGTCGAACCTCGACGTGGTAACGGCTGACCTGCAGACCTCGGTGATGAAGACACGCATGCAGCCGATCAAGAAGGTCTTCGGCCGCTTCCCGCGCCTGGTACGCGACCTGGCGCGCAACCTGAAGAAGGAAATCAACCTCGAACTGGTGGGCGAGGAAACCGACCTCGACAAGAACCTGGTCGAGGCGCTGGCCGACCCGCTGGTGCACTTGGTGCGCAACGCCGTCGACCATGGCGTGGAAACCCCGGAAGAGCGCGAGAAGGCCGGCAAGGCGCGCGCTGGTCGCGTGGTGCTGTCCGCCGAGCAGGAAGGCGACCACATCCTCTTGTCGATCACCGATGACGGCAAGGGCATGGACGCCGACGTGCTGCGCGCCAAGGCCGTGGAGAAGGGCCTGCTGGACAAGGACGCGGCCGATCGCCTCAACGAGTTCGAGTGCTACAACCTGATCTTCGCCCCGGGTTTCTCGACCAAGACCGAGATTTCCGACGTGTCCGGCCGTGGTGTCGGCATGGATGTGGTCAAGACCAAGATTTCCCAGCTCAACGGCACGGTCAACGTGTTCTCGCAGAAGGGCCAGGGCTCGAAGATCATCATCAAGGTGCCGCTGACCCTGGCGATCATGCCGACGCTGATGGTGATGCTGGAGAACCAGGCATTCGCTTTCCCGCTGGTCAACGTCAACGAGATCTTCCACCTCGATCTGTCGCGCACCAACGTGGTCGACGGCCAGGAAGTGGTGATCGTGCGCGACAAGGCGCTGCCGCTGTTCTATCTCAAGCGCTGGCTGGTGCCGCAGGCCTTCCATGAAGGTCAGCGCGAAGGCCACGTGGTGATCCTCACGGTTGGCAGTCAACGCATCGGCTTTGTCGTCGATCAATTGGTCGGCCAGGAAGAAGTGGTAATCAAGCCACTGGGCAAGATGCTGCAAGGCACGCCCGGGATGTCTGGCGCCACGATCACCGGCGACGGACGCATCGCATTGATTCTCGACGTACCGAGCATGCTCAAGCGCTACGCTCGACGTTTCTGATGTTTCGCGGCGCGGGCCATTGCTTCGCGCCGTCTAGGAGTGTGTATGGCTGTTAAGGTTCTGGTGGTGGACGACTCCGGTTTCTTCCGCCGGCGCGTCTCGGAAATCCTGTCTGCTGACCCCAGCATTCAGGTCGTGGGCACGGCCACCAACGGGCGTGAAGCCATCGATCAGGCGTTGGCGCTCAAGCCGGACGTGATCACCATGGATTACGAGATGCCGATGATGGACGGCATCACCGCGGTGCGAAACATCATGCAGCGCTGTCCGACGCCGGTACTGATGTTCTCCTCGCTGACTCATGAAGGCGCGCGGGTGACCCTCGATGCGCTGGACGCCGGCGCAGTGGATTTCCTGCCGAAGAACTTCGAAGACATTTCGCGTAACCCCGAGAAGGTCAAGCAGATGCTCTGCGAGAAGGTGCACAGCATCGCGCGCAGCAACCGTCGTTTCAGCTCGGCTGCGGTGGCTCCGGCGCCGACTGCGGCCAGTCCGAGTGTGGCGCCGATTAGCCGTCCGGCCGTTTCGACGCGACCTGCGGCACCGGCTCCCGCTCCCGCAGCTCCTGCACGTACTGGTGGTGCAGCGGTTTCGTCTGCGCCGAAGCGCAAGGCTTACAAGCTGGTGGCCATCGGCACCTCCACAGGTGGCCCGGTGGCGCTGCAGCGCGTACTGACCCAGTTGCCGGCCAATTTCCCGGCGCCGTTGGTGCTGATCCAGCACATGCCGGCCGCCTTCACCAAGGCCTTCGCCGAGCGTCTGGACAAGCTGTGCCGCATCCAGGTCAAGGAAGCCGAGGACGGCGATATCCTGCGTCCCGGCCTGGCGCTGCTGGCGCCAGGCGGTAAGCAGATGATGGTCGATGCGCGCGGCGCGGTGAAAATCCTGCCGGGCGACGAGCGCCTCAACTACAAGCCCTGTGTCGATATCACCTTCGGTTCTGCAGCCAAGTCCTATGGCGACAAGGTACTGGCCGTGGTGCTGACCGGCATGGGCGCCGATGGCCGCGAAGGCGCGCGCTTGCTCAAGCAGGGCGGCAGCCAGGTGTGGGCGCAGGACGAAGCCAGCTGCGTGATCTATGGCATGCCCATGGCGGTGGTCAAGGCCAATCTGGCCGATGCGGTCTACGGTCTGGACGATATCGGCCGGCATCTGACCGAGGCCTGCCAGTGACGATGCTTAAGCCGGGAACATGCGTATGGATGTACTGAGCCTGATCGGCGTCATCCTGGCGTTCGTTGCCATTCTGGGCGGCAATTATCTCGAGGGCGGACACGCTGGTGCTCTGCTCAACGGCCCGGCCGCGCTAATCGTCATTGGCGGTACGCTGGGTGCGGCTTTCCTGCAAGCGCCCGTGCAGGTGTTCAAGCGTGCCATGGGTATCCTGCGCTGGATTTTCTTTCCGCCGCGTATCGACCTGATCGGTGGCATCAACCGCGTGGTTGGCTGGAGCATGGTGGCGCGCAAGGAGGGCCTGCTGGGCCTGGAATCCGTGGCCGATGCCGAGCCGGATCCCTATGCGCGCAAAGGCTTGCAGTTGCTGGTCGATGGCGCCGAGCCCGAGTCCATTCGCAGCATTCTGGAGGTCGATCTTTACACCCAGGAAGCGCGCGATATACAGGCCGCCAAGGTATTCGAGAGCATGGGCGGCTACGCGCCGACCATCGGCATCATCGGTGCCGTGATGGGCCTGATTCACGTGATGGGCAACCTGGCCGATCCGAGCATGCTCGGCAGCGGTATTGCCGTGGCGTTCGTCGCTACCATCTACGGCGTCGGCTTCGCCAACCTGTTGCTGTTGCCGGCTGGTAACAAGCTCAAGTCCATCGCGCTGCGCCAGTCGCGTTACCGCGAGATGCTCCTCGAAGGCATCCTGTCCATCGCCGAGGGTGAGAACCCGCGCTCCATCGAACTGAAGCTGCAAGGCTTCATGGACTGATGGAGGCATGGCATGGCGCGCAGGCGGCAACATGAAGAACACGAGAATCACGAGCGCTGGCTGGTGTCCTACGCCGACTTCATCACCTTGCTCTTCGCCTTCTTCGTGGTGATGTATTCGATCTCTTCGATCAACGAAGGCAAGTACAAGATCCTCTCGGAGTCGCTGACTGGCGTATTCAACCAGCCGGATCGCTCGATCAAGCCGATTCCGGTCGGTGAGGAACGGCCGCGTACCAGCGAGCCGGACAACACCGCGGTGGACGACCCGAGTTCGGACTCGAACTTGCAGAGCATCGCCTCCAGCGTGCGTGAGGCCTTTGGTGATCTGATCCAGAGCGATCAGCTGACCGTACGCGGCAACGAGATGTGGATCGAGATCGAGCTCAGCTCCAGCCTGCTGTTTCCCAGCGGCGACGCGATTCCGAACAACCAGGCATTCGACATAATCGAGAAGGTCGCCAAAATCCTGGCGCCGTACCAGAACCCGGTCAAGGTCGAAGGTTTCACCGATAACCTGCCGATCCAGACGCCCCAGTATCCAACCAACTGGGAGCTGTCTTCGGCGCGTGCGTCGAGCATCGTGCGTATGCTGGCCATGGATGGCGTCGATCCTTCGCGTCTGGCCGCAGTGGGTTATGGCGAATTTCAGCCGGTGGCCGACAATGCCACCGCAGAGGGCAGGGGGCGAAACCGTCGGGTCGTGCTGGTGATTTCCCGTAACCTCGACACGCGACGTGGTGCTGGCAGCGCCGCAACCCAGCAGTCCGATGCTGGCACGCAACCTGCACCGGCGTCTGCGTCGGGGGTTCCACAGTCGTGAGCCGTCAAATCCCAGTCGCCTGCTGCGTGCGTGCGACAGCCATTCTCGGCCTGAGCGCCTCTTGCCGGGAGGATGAGAGAAGATGAAAGTCTGGGCAGTAGCCAATCAGAAGGGCGGGGTCGGCAAGACCACCACTTCCATCGCGCTGGCGGGCCTGTTGGCCGACGCCGGCAAGCGCGTGATCGTCGTCGATCTCGACCCGCATGGGTCGATGACCAGTTATTTCGGCCATGATCCCGATACGCTGGAGCACAGTTGCTTCGATCTGTTCCTGCACCAGGGCAATGTGCCACAAGGCCTGCCCAAGCAGCTGTTGCACGGCACCAGCCACGAGAATATCTCGCTGCTGCCGTCGAGCACCGCGCTGGCTACGCTCGAGCGCCAGTCGCCGGGACAGAACGGCCTGGGGCTGGTGATCGCCAAGAGCCTGGCGCAGCTATGGGAGGATTTCGATCACGCCATCATCGACAGCCCGCCATTGCTCGGCGTCCTGATGGTCAATGCCCTGGCGGCCAGCCAGCAGTTGGCGATCCCGGTGCAGACCGAGTTCCTCGCGGTCAAAGGCCTGGAGCGCATGATCACCACGCTGGCCATGATCAACCGCTCGCGCAAGCAGGCGCTGCCTTACACCATCGTGCCGACGCTGTTCGATCGTCGGACCCAGGCGTCGATGAGCACGCTACGTGTGCTGCGCAACACCTATCCCGAACACCTGTGGCAGGCCTACATTCCGGTCGATACGCGCTTGCGCGATGCCAGCCGGGCGGGGCGTACACCGTCGCAGTTCGATGCCAACAGCCGTGGCGTGATCGCCTACCGGGCGCTGCTCAAGCACCTGCTCAGTCACCAGCCGGCGGCGCAGGTGGCTTGAAATGAGCGTCTGTGTTGAACTGCGTCACTCAAGTCGCAGCAGGCTGCGGCCGATAGGCTGTCAAGATCTTATCCCGGGTTCCTGTCATGAGTCGTAACCTCGCCACCGCCACACGTTCCCAGCTGGCCCTGCAGTCCTATCTTGATGGGTTGCTGCAGGACGCTGCTGCCGAGCTGGAGATGTCCGTCAGCCTTGACGAGTTCGAGGCTGCGGTGCTCGAGGAGCAGGTACGCGATGCCCGGCTGGTCGAGCCGGTTGCACCAGTCGTTGCGCCGGTTGCGCTCGCTGCGGTGGTCGAGCCGCAGGTTAAGGTGGCCGTCGCGCCGGTGGAGTTGCTGGCGCCTGTGCAGGCGCCGGTGATCGAAGAGGCACCGCCGGAAGTTGCCATCCTTGCCGAGCTGGCGCCGCAACCGGCCGCGTTGCTGGCCGATGGTCGTCCGGCCTGGGCCGAGGAACCCTTCGAGTGTCTGTTGTTCGACGTTGCCGGGTTGACCCTGGCCGTGCCGCTGATTTGCCTGGGCTCGATCTATCCGCTCGAGGGCCAGGAGCTGACGCCGCTGTTCGGTCAGCCGGATTGGTTCCTGGGCATCCTGCCGAGCCAGGCCGGTAACCTGAAGGTGCTGGACACGGCGCGTTGGGTGATGCCGGATCGGTATCGTGAGGACTTCCGCGAAGGCCTGCAGTATGTGATTTCCGTGCAGGGCTACGAGTGGGGGCTGGCGGTGCATCAGGTCAGCCGCTCGATTCGCCTGGACCCCAGCGAGGTCAAGTGGCGCAGTCAGCGTACCCAGCGGCCCTGGTTGGCCGGTACGGTGATCGAGCACATGTGCGCGCTGCTCGACGTGGCAGCGCTGGCCGAGCTGATCGCCAGCGGTGCGGCGAAACGCCTGAATGGCGGAAAAGTGCATTGAGAATTGGTGGGCCCGTGCCAACGGGCTCTATAGTTGATGACAAGCGGGTCGACCCGCACATGCCGCACTGAGCGGTTTTTGACGAGGCTAGGGACATGAAGAAAAGTTCTGCACAAGGTGCCGAAGATCCGATTCTGCAGTGGGTGACCTTTCGCCTGGACAACGAGACCTATGGCATCAACGTGATGCAGGTGCAGGAAGTTCTGCGCTACACCGAGATCGCCCCGGTGCCGGGGGCACCGAGCTACGTGCTGGGCATCATCAACCTGCGCGGCAATGTTGTGACCGTGATCGATACCCGCCAGCGTTTCGGCCTGGGGTCGGCGCCGGTGACCGACAACACCCGTATCGTCATCATCGAAGCGGACAAGCAAGTGGTCGGCATTCTGGTCGACAGCGTGGCCGAAGTGGTCTACCTGCGCCAGTCCGAGATCGAGACCGCACCGAACGTGGGTAACGACGAGTCGGCCAAGTTCATCCAGGGCGTGTGCAACAAGAACGGCGAGCTGCTGATCCTGGTCGAGCTGGACAAGATGATGTCCGAAGAAGAGTGGTCGGAGCTGGAGAGCATCTGAGCCATGTCCGAGTTTGCCATGCTCGCTGCGGCCCTGGCCTTCGTGGCCTTGCTATGCGTGGCACTGGGCATCGCCTGCAATGGCCTGTATCGCAACCAGCAGCGCCTGCTGGCCGAGCAGGCCAAGCGTGACGCCGCGCGCGATGCGCGGATCAAGGAGCTGAGCAAGCGCCTCGATACCTACCTGACCGGCAGCATTCGCATGGGCGAGGAGCTACACGAGCTGCGCCGCGTGGTGGCACCGCTGCCGGATAAGGTCAGCCAGATCGAGCAGCGCGACCCCAGCAGCCTGTCCTTCACTCAGGCGGCGCGCCTGGTGGGCATGGGCGCCAGCGTCGAGGACCTGACCCAGTCCTGCGGCCTGAGCAAGGCCGAGGCGGAGCTGATCAGTCGTCTGCACAAACCAAAGGCGGGCCAGTCGCAATAGCTCCGTCAGCCCGTTCGCTTAGCGCATAGCCGACAAATCCCGCCGCTTGCGCGATCACCTCACAATCTCCCAGCATCTTCCTGCGAGGTCGATAGCTGTGCTGACGTTGAGTAGCTGAGGTTGCTGCTCAGTTCGTTGGTCCCTTGAGCTGGCGAAGCGGCGGGGTGATGTCGCGTTCCGCATCCGCTTTGAAACCAGGCGGGGTCTTGCCCTGCAGGTACCAGGCGAAGGCAATGATCTCGGCGATGCATCGATACAGCGCTTCGGGAATCGCGTCGCCCAACTCCAGGCGTGCCAACAAACGCACCAGTTCGGCATTCTCGTAGATCGGCACTTCGTACTCGCGGGCGATGGCGAGGATGGCTTCGGCCAGTTCGTCATCACCCTTGGCACTGAGCACTGGCGCATTCTGCCCATCGTAATTGAGGGCAATGGCCTGTCGGGCTTCGGGTTGCTGCTTGCGGCTCATGCGGTTTCATCCACCCAGCGTTGTTCCAGCGAGGTCTTCGGTCCCTGCGGTGGCATGCCCTGGCTGCAGGCCAGCTCTCCGACTTCCAGCCCCGCGGCCTGCAGGCGTTCACGCAGGTGGTCAAGTTCGGCATTGATCAGGTGGGTGGTCTCGGCACGCTCGGCCCACAACTGGCTGGACAGGCTGCCACGCAGCAGTTGCGCGCGCACCTGCAACGGGCCGAGATGATCGAGTTCGAAGGCCAGCTCCACGCGCCAGAGCGTTTCCTTCTGCTCTGTTTTCTCTGGCTTGCCGCTGTCCTCGCGTTGCAATTTGACTTGCAGGGGAATCACTTCCTGCTGGTGGCGCATGGGCAGCTCCAGCTGCCAGGTGGTCAGTAGATTGCCGTTGGCATCGACCTGGGTTTGCGCCAGGCTCGACAGCTGGTGGGTCTGCAGTCGTGAAACGGCCGCCGCGGCGAGTTTCAGCAGGGTTTCCAGGTCGGCCTCGCCATCCATGTTCTGCAGCAGGCGCGAGGGCAGGGGAAAGGTCAGTGCCTGCTGTCGCGACGAGCCGGCCGCATTCACGCCGAGCAGTTGCCGGGCGAGGTTGGGCAGGTTCTGGTTGAGCGCATTCTGCAGGCCGGCGAGGGTACTGGCACCACCAGGCAGTTGCGGCATGAGTTGGGCAATCAGGCGCAGCAGGTTGGCTTTCAGGTCCTGTTGCAAGGCGCCGGTCTGGCCCTGCAGCAGCTTGGCTTCGAGCAGCACGCCGCTGCTTTCCAGTGCCTGCGCCAGGCCCTTGGCGGTGCTCAGCTGGGTGCTGTCGGGCAGCGCACCGAGTAGCTTGTCGATGCTGCCGCGCAGTGCTTCATCGCCGCCGCTCAGGTTCTGCAGACCCTTGAACAAGCCCTCCAGCGAAGCCTGGCGGTTTTGCTGTGCAGCCAGTTGCTGACCCAGTACCAACTGATCGAGACGACCGCTGAGCGGCAGGAAGGCGAGGCTCTGGCTGCCCTGGACCTGGGCACTGAGCAGGCTGCCGAGCGGCAGTGGCAGCGGGCTGTCGAGTGCCAGTTGGTTACCGGCAAGCGGGGTGTTGAGCAGATTCACCACCAGGCGATAGACCGTCTGCGCGCCCTGGGGCGGCAAAACGTCGCGGCTGACGACTTTGCCCTGGACCAGAGTGCCGGGCGGCAGTTGCTGCAGGTCGAGACTGGTCAGCGGTTTGTCGCCGCCTGCCTGCAGGGCCAACGCCAGGCGAGTGTCGGACAGTGCGGTGACCATCAGCGCGCTGCCCTGAGCCAGAGGCCTGGAGCTTTCGGCCTGCAGCGTCGCCTGTTTGCCGCCCTCGAGGGTGAGTTTCAGCAGCAGCTGGAAGCTCTGCGCCTGCTCGCGAACCGCGACCACTTCGGCCTTGGCGCTCTCGCCGGCTGCCAGCATGCCTTCCAGCGGCTGCAGAAGGCGCACGGCCATGTCGGCAGCGGTCGCAGTGTTGCGAATCACCGGTGCGGAGGGCGGAAGCGGACGTGGACTGCTGATTTCGCTCATGGGCTTTGCTGAGGCTCCGTCCTTTGCAGGTGCTGTCGGGGGCGCCATGCGTATCGGTTTCAACTGCTGGTGCGTATGGCACACCCTACGCGATTAACACCCTGTCGAAAATGCTGACTGCGGGGACAGTGATGCGCCATGTATAATGCCGGCCCACTGCGCATCGCACTTCCGGCTCGCGTCAGTATAGCGGCCGGAGCACCGTCGACTTTAGCCCTGTCAGGTATCGATGACCCGTCCTGTTCCCCTTCTCGAAGCCGTGGCGCTCAGCTGTGAGCGGGACTGGCGCATGCTCTTCGAACAGCTGCATTTCGCCCTGCAACCAGGCGACATGCTGCAGATCAGCGGTCCCAATGGCAGCGGCAAGACCAGCCTGTTGCGTCTGATCGCCGGGCTGCGTCAACCGACCTCCGGCGACATTCTCCTGCGGGGCCAGGCTCTGGCCGAGCAGCGCAGCGAGCTGGCGCGCAATCTTCTGTGGATCGGCCATGCAGCCGGTATCAAGGGCCTTTTGAGCGCCGAAGAGAACCTGGCCTGGCTCTGCGCACTGCATCGCCCGGCCGGCCGCGAGGCGATCTGGCAGGCGCTGGAAGCGGTCGGCCTGCGTGGTTTCGAGGACGTTCCCTGTCATACCCTGTCGGCCGGCCAGCAGCGGCGTGTGGCCCTGGCGCGCCTGTATCTGGAGGACACGCCGCCGTTGTGGGTGCTCGATGAGCCCTTCACCGCGCTGGACAAGAATGGCGTGGCGCAACTCGAAGCGCACCTGGCCGGCCACTGCGAGCGCGGCGGCGTGGTGGTGCTGACCACCCACCATAGCCTGCAGCATAAGCCGGCGACCTATCGCGATCTGGATCTGGGGCAGTACGCCGCATGAGCAACGTCTTCACACAGCTGCTTTCGCGCGAAATGCGTCTGCTCGCCCGCCGTCCGTCCGATCTGGCCAACCCGCTGGTGTTCTTCGCCATCGTCATCGCGCTGTTCCCACTGGCGGTAGGGCCGGAGACGCAATTGTTGCAAACCCTTTCCCCAGGCCTGGTCTGGGTGGCAGCGCTTTTGGCCGTGCTGCTCTCGCTGGACGGGCTTTTCCGCAGTGATTTCGAGGACGGCTCGCTGGAGCAGTGGGTCCTTTCGTCGCACCCCCTGCCTCTTCTGGTGTTGGCCAAGGTGCTGGCACACTGGCTGTTCAGCGGTCTGGCGCTGGTTTTGCTGGCGCCTGTGCTGGCGCTGATGCTCGGTCTGCCCGGGCGTTGCCTGCCGGTCCTGTTGATTTCCCTGCTGCTCGGCACCCCGGTGTTGAGCCTGCTCGGCGCGGTAGGCGCGGCGCTTACCGTTGGTCTCAAGCGTGGCGGCCTGCTGCTGGCACTGCTGATTCTGCCGCTGTACATCCCGGTGCTGATTCTCGGCAGCGGAGCATTGCAGGCGGCCCTGCAAGGATTGCCGGCGACCGGCCACCTGTTGTGGCTGGCGAGCCTCACCGCCCTGGCGGTGACCCTGACACCGTTTGCGATTGCCGCCGGCCTGACCATCAGTGTCGGCGAATAAGAAAAGAACCGTGATACCTGGCCGACAACAGTCGAGTCAGGCCTGAATGATGAGTCGAGCATGAACTGGACGTGGTTTCACAAATGGGGTTCGCCCAAGTGGTTCTATGAGATGAGTGGCCGCTGGCTGCCCTGGCTCAGCATCGCTGCCGTGTTGTTGACCGTCTCCGGCCTGGTCTGGGGCCTGGCCTTCGCGCCGCCGGACTACCAGCAGGGCAACAGCTTTCGCATCATCTACATCCACGTTCCGGCCGCATTCCTGGCCCAATCGATCTACGTGACGCTGGCCATCGCCGGCCTGGTTGGCCTGGTCTGGAAAATGAAGCTGGCCGACGTCGCCCTGCAGCAGGCGGCGCCCATCGGCGCCTGGATGACCGCCATCGCGCTGCTCACCGGGGCCATCTGGGGCAAGCCGACCTGGGGCACCTACTGGGTCTGGGACGCACGCCTGACCTCGATGCTGATTCTGCTGTTTCTCTACTTCGGCGTGATCGCCCTGGGCAACGCCATCAGCAACCGCGACAGCGCCGCCAAGGCCTGCGCCGTGTTGGCCATCGTCGGCGTGATCAACATCCCTATCATCAAGTACTCGGTGGAGTGGTGGAACTCGCTGCACCAGACCGCCACCTTCAAGGTCACCGAAAAACCGGCAATGCCGGTGGAGATGTGGCTGCCGCTGCTGCTGGCGGTGCTGGGTTTCTACTGCTTCTTCGGCGCCGTGCTGCTCTATCGCATGCGCCTGGAAGTACTCAAGCGTGAATCGCGCAGCAGCTGGGTGAAAGCTGAGGTGCAGAACCTGGTGGAGGGCAAGGCATGAGCTTTTCGTCCTTTTCCGAATTTCTCGCCATGGGCACCCATGGCCCCTACGTCTGGAGCGCCTACGGCATCAGCCTGGCGATTCTGGCGTTGAATGTGGTGCTGCCGATTCTGGCTCGCCGCCGTTACCTGCAAGACGAGGCGCGCCGTTTGCGCCGGGAGAAGTCGAAGTGAATCCGGTTCGCAAGAAACGCCTGTACATCGTTCTGGCCATCCTCTGTGGCGTCAGCATCGCCGTCGCGCTGGCGCTGACCGCGCTGCAGGAGAACATCAACCTGTTCTACACCCCGAGCCAGATCGCCAATGGCGAGGCGCCGGTCGATACCCGCATTCGTGCCGGTGGCCTGGTGGAGGAGGGGTCGGTGAAGCGCTCGGCCGATTCGCTGGAAGTGGACTTCGTCGTCACCGACGGTGCCCATGGCGTGACCATCCGCTACAGCGGCATCCTCCCGGACCTGTTCCGTGAAGGGCAGGGCATCGTTGCCCTGGGCCGTGTCAATGAACAGGGCGTGCTGGTGGCCGACGAGGTACTGGCCAAGCACGACGAGAACTACATGCCGCCTGAAGTCATGCAGGCGCTGGAAAAGAGCGGGATGATGCAAAAGCACGATGAGGCCAAAGCCGCCAAGCAAGGTGGCTACCAGCAGGAGAGCGCGCAATGATCCCCGAGCTCGGCCACCTGGCGATGATCCTGGCGCTGTGCCTGTGTCTGGTACAGGCGACGCTGCCGCTGGTCGGCGCCTGGCGTGGTGACCACCAGTGGATGAGCCTGGCGCAGCCGGCCGCCTGGGGTCAGTTCGCCTTCCTGTTGTTCTCCTTCCTGTGCCTGACTTACGCCTTCATGGTCGACGACTTCTCCGTCGCCTACGTGGCCAACAACTCCAACAGCGCGTTGCCCTGGTACTACAAGTTCAGCGCGGTATGGGGCGCTCACGAAGGCTCCCTGCTGCTATGGGCCTTGATTCTGGCCGGCTGGACCTTCGCCGTGGCGATCTTCTCGCGCCACCTGCCGGAAGAGATGCTCGCCCGCGTGCTGGCGGTGATGGGCATGATCAGCGTTGGCTTCCTGCTGTTCCTGATCGTTACCTCCAATCCATTCGAGCGTCTGCTGCCGAACTCGCCGGCCGACGGCCGCGACCTCAACCCGCTGCTGCAGGACTTCGGCCTGATCGTCCATCCACCGATGCTGTACATGGGCTACGTCGGCTTCTCGGTGGCCTTCGCCTTCGCCATTGCCGCACTGCTCGGCGGCAAGCTGGACGCTGCCTGGGCGCGCTGGTCGCGGCCGTGGACCATCGTCGCCTGGGCCTTCCTCGGCATCGGTATTGCGCTCGGTTCCTGGTGGGCCTACTACGAACTGGGCTGGGGCGGCTGGTGGTTCTGGGACCCGGTGGAAAATGCCTCGTTCATGCCCTGGCTGGTGGGTACGGCGCTGATCCACTCACTGGCCGTGACGGAAAAACGCGGCGTGTTCAAGAGCTGGACGGTGCTGCTGGCCATCGCCGCGTTCTCGCTCAGCTTGCTCGGTACCTTCCTGGTGCGTTCCGGCGTGCTGACCTCGGTGCATGCCTTTGCTACCGACCCGGAGCGCGGCGTGTTCATCCTCGCTTTCCTGCTGGTGGTGGTCGGCGGTTCGCTGGCGCTGTTCGCCGTGCGCGCACCGGTGGTCAAGAGCCAGGTGGGCTTTGGCCTGTGGTCGCGTGAAACCCTGCTGCTGGTCAACAACATAGTGCTGGTGGTGTCGGCGGCGATGATCCTGCTCGGCACCCTCTATCCGCTGGTGCTCGATGCGCTGACCGGCGCCAAGCTGTCGGTCGGTCCGCCTTACTTCAATGCCTTGTTCCTGCCGCTGATGGCGCTGCTGATGGCGGTGATCAGCGTCGGCGTGCTGGTGCGCTGGAAAGATACGCCGCTGAAGTGGCTGGGCAGCATGCTGACGCCGGTGCTGGTCGCCAGTGTGGTGCTGGCGGTAGCCGCGACCTTCCTGCATGGTGATTTCCACTGGTCGGTTCTGGCGGTCTGCTTGCTGGCGTTCTGGGTGGTACTCGGCGGCGTGCGCGACGTTCTCGACAAGACGCGCCACAAGGGCCTGATCAAGGGCCTGCCGACTCTCGGTCGCAGCTACTGGGGCATGCAGATGGCGCACCTGGGGTTTGCCGTATGCGCCCTCGGCGTGGTGCTGACCAGCCTGGGCAGCTACGAGCGCGACCTGCGCATGGCACCGGGCGAGTCGGTGGAGCTGGCGGGCTATCGCTTCCAGTTCGACGGCGCCGTGCATCACGAAGGCCCCAACTTCATTTCCGACAAAGGCACTATTCGCGTGTTCGACGGCGAGCGGCAGATCAAGGTGCTGCACCCGGAGAAGCGCCTGTACACCGTGCAGCAGGCGACCATGACCGAGGCGGGCATCGATGCCGGCTTCACCCGCGACCTCTTCGTCGCGCTCGGCGAGCCGCTGGAGCAGGGCGCCTGGGCCGTGCGCGTGCACATCAAACCCTTCGTACGCTGGATCTGGCCCGGCGCGCTGCTGATGGGCTTTGGCGGTTTCCTCGCTGCGGCCGACAAACGCTACCGCATCAAGGTCCGCACCCGCGTGCGCGACGCCTTGGGCATGCAGGGGGCCAGCGCATGAGACGCCTGCTCCTGCTGTTGCCGCTGCTGGCCTTCCTGGCGATTGCCGTATTCCTCTACCGTGGTTTGTTCCTCGACCCGTCCGAGCTGCCCTCGGCGCTGATCGGCAAGCCGTTTCCGGTTTTCAGCCTACCGTCCCTGGACGATCCCGAACGCACCCTCAGCGAGGCTGACATCAAGGGCCGGCCTGCGCTGGTCAACGTCTGGGCCACCTGGTGCCCGGCCTGCCGCCACGAGCATCCGGTGCTGAACAAGCTGGCCGAGGCCGGCGTGGTGATCCACGGGGTCAACTACAAGGATCAGCGCGAGCCGGCGCAGAAGTGGCTGCGTGACCTGCACAACCCTTATCAGCTCAACATCGAGGACGCCAAGGGCAGCCTGGGGCTGGATCTGGGGGTGTATGGCGCGCCGGAAACGTTTTTCATCGACGCCAAGGGCATCATCCGTCACAAGTTCGTCGGTACCATCGACGAGCGCGTCTGGCGCGAGAAGCTGGCGCCGATCTACCAGCAACTGGTCGACGAGGCCCAGCCATGAAGCGTTTGCTGATGTCCGCCGGTCTGGCGTTGGGCCTGTTGGCCAGCGCGCATGCCGCCATCGATACCTTCGAGTTCGCCAACGAGGCAGAGCGCCAGCGCTATCGCAACCTGATCGAGGAGTTGCGCTGCCCGAAATGCCAGAACCAGAACATCGCCGACTCCGATGCGCCGATCGCCATGGACCTGCGCGGCGAAATCTATCGCATGCTCGAAGAGGGCAAGAGCAACGAGCAGATCATCGACTTCCTGGTCTCCCGCTATGGCGACTTCGTGCTCTACAAGCCACCGCTGACCAGCCGCACGCTGCTGCTCTGGTACGGCCCGGCCGGCCTGCTGCTGATAGGCTTCGGTGTGCTCGGGGTGATCGTCCTGCGCCGCCGTGGCCAGCAGAAGGATCGCTCCGCCGCCGGCCTCTCCCTTGATGAGCAGGCGCGCCTCGACGCGCTGCTCGCCCAAGCCTCTCAGGACAAGAAAGACCAATGATCGATTTCTGGTTGCCCGCCGGGCTGCTGTTGCTGACTGCCCTGGCGTTTCTGCTGATTCCGGTGCTGCGCATTCGCAAGCTGCAGGCCGAAGAAGACCGTACCGCACTCAACGTTACCCTCTATCAGGAGCGCCTGCAGGAGCTGGAAGCCCAGCGCCAGGCCGGTGTGCTCGATGATGCGCAGATGCAGGCCGGTCGCGCCGAAGCGGCGCGCGAGCTGCTCGACGACACCGAAGGCGTGCAGCGTCGTAGTGGCGTGCTCGGCGGCAAGATCCCGCTGGTCTCGGCGTTGCTGGTGCCGGTGCTCGGCGTGGCCCTGTACCTGCACTGGGGCGCGCTCGACCAGGTCGAGCAGACCCGTCAGATGGCTGCCATGCAGCCGCAGAGCATCGAGGAAATGACCGCGCGCCTGGAACAGACCGTCAAGCAGCAGCCGGATTCCGCCGAAGGTTGGTACTTCCTCGGCCGTACCTATATGGCGCAGGAGCGTGCCAGCGACGCCGCCAAGGCTTTCGAGCGCGCCGTGGAGATCGCCGGGCGTGCCCCGGAACTGCTCGGCCAATGGGCGCAGGCGCTGTATTTCGCCGAAGGCAAGCAGTGGAACGAGCAACTGCAGGCACTCACCGACGAGGCGTTGCAGGCCGATCCGGAAGAAGTCACCAGTTTGGGCTTGCTTGGCATCGCGGCCTATGAAAGTCAGCGCTATGCTGATGCAGTGCGCTACTGGGAGCGTCTGGTCGCCGTGCTACCGGAGCAGGACCCGTCCCGCGCGGCCATCGCCGGCGGTATCGAACGCGCCCGGCAGCAGATGGGCGAGGGCGAGCAGCCCAGCGCTGCCGCCGAGCCGAGCGCCAAGGTGCACGCGCTGGAAGTCAGCGTGTCGCTGTCGCCCGAGGTGCAGCAGAACGTGCAGCCGGACGATGCCGTGTTCGTCTTCGCCCGCGCACTCAGCGGCCCACCGATGCCGCTGGCGGCCAAACGCCTGAAGGTTTCCGACCTGCCGGTGCAGATCAGTCTCTCGGATGTGGATGCGATGATGCCGGAACTGAAGATGTCACAATTCGACCAGGTGCAACTGGTGGCGCGGGTTTCCCGCGCGGGCAATGCCACCCAGGGCGAGTGGAGCGGCGAGACCGGCCCGGTCGCCAGCACCGCCCGTGACGTGCAGACGTTGCTGATCGACAGCCGCGACGGGCAGGCTCAGTGAAGCGCCTGGCGCTGGTCTGCGCGCTCGGGCTTGGCCTGAGCGGTTGCGTATTGCAACAACCGAGTGCGCCGGGCGGCGAGCCGCCACCAGCGCAGCAAGCCGGTACCCCGGCTGGCCAGTTGCCGCCGGTGCAGCAGCCTTCGCATCCGCGCTATGCACCGCCACCCGGCGTGAAAAGCCACTGGAACCCGGCACTGGGTGTATATGTGGTCGAAGGAACGCGGGACCTCTACTACCGCGAGCGCATTTTCTACCGCTGGGATGGTGGCTGGAGCTGGTCGCCTCAAGCCGGTGGGCCGTGGAAGGAAACCGACAGCTCGGGCATTCCGCCGGGATTGTTTCGCCAGTATCAGAACCGCTGATTGCGTAGGGCGGGTGAAACCCGCCATCTCCAAGCTGGCGGGTTTCACCCGCCCTACATTCCTAACAAAAACGGCGCCCGCAGGCGCCGTTTTTGCTGGCAGTGATCAGGTTCAGTGCGCCCAGATCATGCCCACCAGCAGGTAGCAGATCACGGTCACCAGCACCACGCCGAACAGGTTGAGGGCGAAGCCCGCCTTGATCATCGACTGTATTTTCATATGCCCGGTGCCGAACACGATGGCGTTGGGTGGTGTCGCCACGGGCATCATGAAGGCGCAGCTGGCAGCGATGGCGGCTGGAATTGCCAGCAGTTCAGCCGGCATGCCCTGCGATACGGCAAGGGCGCCCAGCAGCGGCAGGAAGGCCGCCGCTGTGGCGGTGTTGGAGGTGACTTCGGTGAGGAAAATGATCACCAGCACTACCACGCCAATCATCGCGATCACCGGCAGGGCGCCCAGCGCGCCGAGGCTCTGGGCGATCCACTCGGCCAAACCGGTGCTGCGGATCACGCCAGCCAGCGACAGGCCACCGCCAAATAGCAGCAGCACGCCCCACGGCAGTTTGCTGGCGCTTTCCCAGTCCATCAGGAATACGCGCTGCTTGGTGTCCACCGGAATGATGAACAGCGCCAGCGCTGCCGCGATGGCGATGCTGGTATCGTTGACGCCCGATACCCAGTCGGCGATCAGCGGCTGGAACACCCAGGCCAGCGCGGTAACCAGAAATACCAGTGCCACCAGCTTCTCGCCGCGGCTCAGCGGGCCGAGTTCGGCCAGTTCGCTGCGGATCAGTTGCGTGCTGTCATGCCCGGCCAGGTTGAAGCCGCCACGGGTCAGCCACCACCAGATGAACGCCAGCATGATCACCGCCACCGGCACGCCGAGCAGCATCCACTGGCCGAAGCCGATCTGCACGTCGTAGTTGTCGGCGAGGAAGGCCGCGAGCAGGGCGTTGGGCGGTGTACCGATCAGCGTGGCGATACCGCCGACGCTGGCGGCATAGGCAATCGCCAGCAGCAGGGCGGTGGCGAAGCGTTCGCGCTCGGTGTCGCCCTCGTTCTTCTCGCCGGTGAGCATGCCGACCACCGACAGGCCGATGGGCAGCATCATGATGGTGGTGGCGGTGTTGCTCACCCACATACTGAGAAACGCGGTGGCCATCATGAAGCCGGCGATCTGTTTGCTTGGCTTGCTGCCCATGGCCAGCAGCGTCATCAGGGCGATGCGCTTGTGCAGGTTCCAGCGCTCCATGGCCAGGCCCAGGACAAAGCCGCCGAGGAACAGGTAGATGGTCGGGTTGGCGTAGGGCGCGGTGGCGGCATTGAGGCTGTCGATGCCCAGCGCCGGGATTAGCAGGATTGGTAGCAGCGAGGTGGCCGGAATCGGAATGGCTTCGGTCGACCACCAGGTGGCCATCAGCAGGGTCAGGCCGATAGTGGCCCAGGCGGCGCTGGACAGATCGCCCGGCGGCTCGGTGATCAGGCACACGAGCAGTAGCAATGGACCCAGGATCAGGCCAATCCAGGCTGCCTTGGCGGGTGCCGTGGATTCATTGGTGGTAACGGCCATGGCGCGCTTCCTTCAGCTAAAAAGTCGGGCTTTATAGCCCACAGGGCGACTTTATGACCACGCGGTGGCCAATCGGTTTTGCTTCAGTCTGTTTCAGGCGCGCTCTGCGGCGGGGCTGAGGGCCCGGCCCGCCGGCTGAACAGCGGCCCGCCGCAGCGGCTGCAGAATGCCGCGCTGTATTCGTGGCGGTTCTTCCGGCAATGCGGGCAGTCATGTTCCATCAGCCCGTCCTGGCGCATGGCGTTGGCCAGTTCGGCGGTGAAGATCCCGGTCGGGACGGCGATGATCGAATAGCCGGTGATCATCACCATGGTGGCCAGCATCTGGCCGACGGGCGTCTGCGGGGTGATATCGCCAAAGCCTACGGTGGTCAGTGTTACCACTGCCCAGTAGATGCCCATGGGAATACTGGTGAAACCGTGAGCCGGTCCCTCGATGACGTACATCAGCGCGCCGAACACGGTTACAAGCGTGGAAACACTCACCAGAAACACGATGATCTTCTGCTTGCTTCCTTGCAGCGCCACAATCAGGAAATTCGCCTGAGACAGATACTGACGCAACTTGAGGACACGGAAAATTCGGATCAGGCGGATGACGCGAACGATCATCAAGTACTGCGCATCGGCTAAGATCAGCGTCAGTATGGCTGGCAGTACCGCCAGCAGATCCACCATTCCGAAGAAACTGAACGCATAGCGCATAGGCTTGGGCGAAATGTACAAACGCAAGCCGTATTCGATTGCGAAAAGGATGGTGAAGAACCATTCCAATAGACTGAAAACCTCGGCGTACCGGCTATGAAAGTGTTCGATGCTGTCGAGCATCACCACTACCAGGCTGGCGAGGATGGCCACCAGCAGCCAGTTGTCGAAGCGTTGCGCCGCCGGCGTGCTGGTTTCGAAAATGATGATGTACAGGCGCTGGCGCCAGCTCTGCCGGTTATCCATGGCAAGCTCCGAAGTAAGCGAAGGGCACAGCCTAGGCAGGAAGGAGGAGCAAGGGCAAGACCGTGGCCCTAGTTGTTGCTCTGCCTTACTCGCCCCCCAGTGGCGGCTCCTGTCGCGGCTGCTCACCGCGACTATGGATGGCGTTGGCCACTTTCGATAAGTCCGGCTGCAGGCAGGCATGCGTGGTTTGTTCAAGCGCGCAAGGCCTGCCAGGCAGCAGGCTGTGGGCTCCGATCATCAAGGAGAACACCATGCGTGATGCACTGCTTCGTTATCTTTACGCCCCCTGTTTCAGCTTCGGCCTGACCGCTCTGGGGATCTGTCTGGTCGGTTACTGGCACTTGGGCCTGGGCTGTCTGCCGGTACTGTTGCTGCTGGCCATCGGTCTATCCGCAGTGGCCGAGCGCCAGGCACCTTATCGACCTCAATGGAATCAGCCGCGCGGTGATGCGGGGCGCGATCGCCTGCATGCACTGGTCAACGAAAGCCTCAACAGCCTTGGCGTACTCGGCATCCCGCTGCTTGCTGCGTTGTTGCCAGGGCCTGATCTTTGGCCGCATGCCTGGCCATTCTGGTTGCAGGTGCTGATGGCGATTGTGGTGGCCGACCTTGGCATCACCCTGATGCACTGGCTCAGCCATCGCAGCGCATGGCTCTGGCGCCTGCACGCGGTGCATCATTCGGTGCAGCGCATGTATGGCCTCAATGGCCTGATGAAGCACCCATTGCATCTGGGTCTCGAAGCCCTGGCGGCTACGCTGCCGTTGGTGCTCGTGGGGATGCCGGTGGACATCGCCGGGGTGCTGGCATTCGCCATTGGCGTGCAGTTGCTGCTGCAGCACAGCAATGTGGATATGCGCATCGGTCCATTACGCCATCTGTTCGCCTGGGCGCCGGTACATCGTTTCCATCACCTGCGTTACGGCAGAGCGGGGGATGTGAATTTCGCGCTGTTCTTCAGTTTCTGGGATCGCCTGCTAGGCACGGCTTTCCACTCCAGCTACGAAGTGGCCAGCGAGGATCTGGGTATCGGCAGCCAGCCGGACTACCCTGACGAGTACCTGGCGCAGCTGGCCGAGCCCTTTGTCGATCGCGCCGGACATGTACCTGCGCCCGTTCTGCCGCTGGGCTTGCGCCGCTCAGTCGAGTAGTTGCAGTTGCAGGTTGTGCAGCGCTCGCGCCTGGATGCCGAACATGCTGCGAACGGTGCGCGAGAAGTGCGCCGAGTCGGCGAAGCTCGCCGCATGTGCGGCTGCGGTCAGATTGCTGCCACGCAGCACCATGGCCAACGCCAGGCGCAGCCGCCGCCAGAGCACCAGCCGGCGGATGGAAAGGCCGACCTGATCACCGAACAGGCGCTCCAGCTGGCTCAATGACAATCGAACCTGGCTTGCCAGCTCTGTGGCGTCGATTTTCTCCTGCAATAGCGCGTCGATACCAAGCAGCGCCTGCTCCACACGTGTGTCCAGAGGCGGTCTTGGCCAGTGGCGAAACCGCTCGATCAGTGCCTGCGGCTGGGTTGGGGCCTCGTCTTGCCAATCCTTCAAGTGCTCCAGGCGGAACGACAGCGGCTCGGTGTACAGCGCCAGCATGGGCTGGCCGGGCTCGATGAAAGCATGCGGCTGCATCGAGGGCACCAGCAGGCGCTGGCTTTGCAGCAACTGGCCGCCGACCATCAGACGTAGTTCACCGTCGTGGGCCAGCATCAGCTGGTGGGCGTAATGAGCATGCGTCTGGGTGTCACCCGCGCAGCCATCGAGCAGGCAATAGTCGCTGGCCAGCCACAGGCGCCCTTGCCAGGCGGTATTCATGCTGCTCGCCGAGCGAGGTTGGCGAGGGTCGTGCGCGATATGTTCATACAGGCAATGGTGGCTGGGTCGGCCCGGATCATACCGCGAGGACTGGGCATGGTTCATCAGCCGTATCAGGTTTTTACCCAGGCGACGCGCGCGCTTCTGGCGCTCACTTCATGCAGCGCTGCCAGCGCGAGGCGCCGATGACAGCGCCGTCGTCACGCAGCGTCGAGTGCGGATAAAGACCGGGCTGGCAGTCGGAGAGGACGGGCAGCCAGCCATTCGCTGGAGGCCGATCCGGCATCCGCTGTTACCGCGACATTGATGAGAGAGGCGCAGGCTGCGACCTCTCGTTCCGTCCCTCATCTTGCGCTCGCTATCCGCGTGACTGACTGGTCACGAGATTGGCAACGATTTGCTGGCGAACTCCTGCGTTGTAGCGATGTTCTACTGTCAGTCCCTGCGACCCGCACTCGCGGTCGTCAATCCCACCAGACAGGAGTCCCGATGACGTCGACGCCAGCATTTCCCCCGCTCAAGACCTATCTGACGATCATCGCCTGCACGCTACTGCTTGGCGGCTGCTCCTCCGGGGATGAGCCGGCCTCCGAGCCGCCGCGGGTGGCGCTGGTCGAGCCGCTTCAGCCGGCCGAGCCACAACCGGAGGCGCTGCGCCTCTCGGGGGTGGTGCAGAGCGTGACCACCACCCAGCTGTCGTTCGAGGTCGCCGGACGCATCGAGCGGATCCTGATCGATGAAGGCACGCGTATCCGTCGCGGGCAACCGCTGGCCGAGCTGGATCGCGTCGACTACCAACTGCAACTGAGTGAAGCCGAGGCACGCCTGCGCCAGTTGCAGGCAGATCTGGCGCGCAAGCGTACGCTGCTCGCCGAAGGCATCCTTGCCCCCGCCGCCATCGAGGCGCTGGAAGCCAACACCGTGGCGGCGCGGGTGGCGCGCGACAGCGCCCGGCGCGACCTCGAACGCAGCACGTTGAGCGCGCCGTTCGATGGCGTCGTGGCGCGCCGTCTGGTCGAGCCGAACATGGTGGTGGCGGTGGGCACGCCAGTGTTCGAGATGCAGGACAACCGCCATATCGAGGTCAGCGTCGATCTGCCGGAAATCGCCGCGTTGAGCATTCCGCTCGGCCCCGAACTCAAGGCCGAAGGGCAGCTGGTGATCGCCGACGTGAGCCTGCCGCTGCGCTACAAGGAGCACAGCACTCAGCCGCGCGAGGGCGCGCGCACCTACCGGCTGGTGCTGCAGGGCGAGCCGCCGGAGGACTACAACCTGCTGCCGGGCATGGCCATGCGCGTCAGCGTGCAGCGGCCACCCCGGCCGCAGGCGAGCCAGGACCAATTTCGCCTGCCGTTGTCGGCGTTGCAGGCCGACAGCGACGGCGGCCACTACATCTGGCAGGCCGTCGATGGCCGCGCCCGGCGATTGGCGGTGGAGTTGCAGGAGGTCGAAGGTGACCAGGCATTGATCCGCGGCGATGGCCTGCAGGCGCAGCTGCCGATTATCGTCGCTGGCGGCAGCAAGCTGCACGAGGAGCAGCCGATCAAAGTGCAGGAGCGGAACTGAGCCAATGGATTTCGCCCGCTACGCCATTACTCGTCGCGTCAATATCTGGATCCTGGTGCTGACCTGCCTGTTCGGCGGCATCCTCGCCTTCTTCGAGATCGGTCGCCTGGAGGACCCCGAGTTCACCATCAAGCAGGCCATCGTCAACGTGCAATATCCCGGCGCCACCGCACTGGAGGTCGAGCAGCAGGTCACCGAGCCACTGGAAAGCGCCATCCAGCAGATGTCGCAGATCAAGGAGATCCGCTCGCGCTCGATGCCGGGCATCGCCGAGATTCGCGTGGAGATGCAGGACCGCTACGCCGGCGATGCGCTGCCGCAGATCTGGGACGAGCTGCGTAACAAGGTCAACGATGCCCAGGGCGATCTGCCGCCCGGCATCGAGCCGCCGCAGGTCAACGACGACTTCGGTGACGTTTACGGCATTTTCTACGCGCTGACCGGTGACGGCCTGACGCTCAAGGAATTGCACGAAACAGCCAAGGAGCTGCGCCGCGCGCTGCTCGCCGCCGACGGCGTCGGCAAGGTGGAGATCGCCGGCGTGCAGGAGGAGCGCATCTTGGTCGAGGTCGATCAGGCGCAACTGGCGGCACTGGGCGTCGACCCGGACGAGATCGCCGCAGCCCTGGCCGACACCGATGCTGCTGTGGATGCCGGCGGCGTCACTGCCGGCGAGTTCTTCGTGCGCCTGCGCCCCAGCGGGGCCTTCGACTCGCTCG
Organism: Pseudomonas sp. UBA6323; assembly: GCF_002439135.1. Lineage (NCBI taxonomy): Bacteria > Pseudomonadati > Pseudomonadota > Gammaproteobacteria > Pseudomonadales > Pseudomonadaceae > Pseudomonas > Pseudomonas sp. UBA6323. Next base: position 25,732 of record NZ_DJSX01000059.1, read on the forward strand.
AGGAGTTGCGTGCGCTGTCGGTCGGCCAGGGCTCGCAGCGGGTCGAGCTGGGCGCCATTGCCAGGCTTTCGCGCGACTATGCCGAGCGGCCGCAGCAGATCATTCGCCATAACGGCCAGCCGGCATTGACGCTGGGCATCAGCGGGGTGTCCGGGGCGAACATCGTCGAGGTCGGGCAAAGCGTCGAAGCGGTACTCGAGGGCGTCCGGCACCGCATGCCGTTGGGCGCCGAGCTTCACCCGCTATACGAGCAGCACCGTATCGTCGACGATGCGGTGAACAGCTTCGCGCTCAACGTGTTCCTCTCGGTAGCTATCGTTGTCGGCGTGCTGTGCTTGGCCATGGGCCTGCGCGCCGGCGTCATCATCGGCGCGGTGCTGTTTCTTACCGTGCTAGGCACGCTGCTGGTGATGTGGCTGATGGGCATCGAGCTGGAGCGGATTTCCCTCGGCGCGTTGATCATCGCCATGGGCATGCTGGTGGACAATGCGGTAGTGGTCTGCGACGGCATGCTGGTGCGCCAGCGTCAGGGCAAGAGCATCCTCGAGGCCTCGCAGCAGACGCTGCAACAGACGCAATGGCCGCTGCTCGGCGCGACCATCATCGGTATCCTCGCCTTCGCCGGCATTGGCCTGTCCCAGGACACCACCGGCGAATTCCTCTTCTCGCTGTTCTTCGTCATCGCCGTTTCGCTGTTGCTCAGCTGGCTGCTGGCCTTGCTGCTGGTGCCGCTGTTCGGCCATTACCTGCTGCGCAAGGCCAGCGATGAGGAAGATGCCGACGCTGCCTACAGCGGCCCCTGGTATGCGCGCTACCGGCGGCTGGCGGCAGGCGTGCTGCGCCGGCCCTGGCTGACCATCGGTGCGCTGCTGGTGCTGACGGTGATCAGCGCGGTGATCTTCACCCGCCTGCCGCAGAGCTTCTTCCCGCCGTCGAGCACGCCGCTGTTCTACGTCAACCTGTTCCTGCCGCAAGGCACGCATATCCGCGACACTGCGCAGGCTGCCAGCGAGGTCGAGCAGTACCTGGCCGAGCAGGACGGCGTGAGCGAGGTGTCGAGCTTCATCGGCGCCGGGGCCTCGCGTTTCATGCTGACCTACATGCCGGAGCAGCCCAACGCCTCGCTGATGCACTTTCTCGTGCGTACCGAGGATGCCGAGCGGATCGCCAGCCTGGGCCGGCAGATCAATCAGGAACTGCCGCAGCGCTATCCATCGGCGGATGTCAGCGCCGCGCAGTTCATGTTCGGCCCCAACGCCGAGGCCAAGCTGGAAGCACGTATCAGCGGCCCGGACATCGAGGTGCTGCGCGCGCTGTCCGCCGAAGGACGCAAGCGCCTGCAGGAGCAGGGCCAGGTGCTCAATGTGCGCGACGATTGGCGCCAGCCGGAACTGGTGCTGCGCCCGCAACTGGCGCTGGATCGCCTCGCCGATGCCGGGCTGACCCGCCAGGCGGTGGCGCGCGCCCTGGCTGCCGGCAGCGAGGGCCAGCGCGTCAGCCTGCTGCGCGAGCGCGACGAGCTGATTCCGGTGCTGCTGCGCGCCGCGCCGCAGGACCGCATCGACAGCGACAACCTGCTGCAACGGCTGATCTGGAGCCCGGCCAGTAACGGCTACGTGCCGCTGGCGCAGGTGGCCGACGGCGTCGAGCCAAGCCGCGAGGACAGCATCATCGTGCGCTACGACCGCGAGCGCACCATCTCCGTCCGCGCCGAACCGCGTGACGGCGAAAACACCAACGAGGCGCACGCGCGCATCCGTCCGTTGATCGAGGACATCGAGTTGCCGCTCAACTACAGCCTGAAATGGGGCGGCGACTATGAGCAGTCCTCCGACGCCCAGCAGGCGCTGGCCGGTACGCTGGCGGTGCCCTATCTGGCGATGGTGCTGGTCACCGTATTGCTGTTCGCCAAGGTGCGCCAGCCGCTGATGATCTGGGCGGTGGTGCCCATGGCGATTTGCGGGGTGAGCTTCGGCCTGCTGCTCACCGGCCAGGCCTTCGGCTTCATGGCGCTGCTCGGCCTGCTCAGCCTCACCGGCATGCTGATCAAGAACGCCGTGGTGCTGGTGGACGAGATCGACCGGCAGATCGCCGACGAGGTGCCGCGCCTGACCGCCATCATCGAAGCCTCGGCCTCGCGCCTGCGTCCGGTGATGATGGCCGCCGGCACCACGGTGCTGGGCATGGTGCCGCTGCTCTTCGATCCGTTCTTCGCCAACATGGCGGTGACCATCATGGGCGGCCTGGGCTTCGCCACGCTACTGACCTTGCTCGCCGTTCCCTGCCTGTATCTGTTGCTGATGAAAGTGCGTCCGGAGGAAACCGCATGAGTGCCAAGCGCATGGCCGGCCCGCTGCTGTTCGCCCTGGCTCTGGGCGCCTGTTCCAGCGCACCGCAATACCCGGTGCCGCAACTGCCGCCAACCTGGTACAGCGCCGCTGGCGCGTCCGCGGTCGATGCCGAAAAGCTGGCCGCGTGGTGGCGCCAGTTCGACGACCCTCAGCTCACCGCATTGGTCGGCCGCGCCATGCAGCGCAACCATGACGTGCGCCTGGCCATGGCACGGGTCGACAGCGCCCGCGCGCAACTGCGCCAGTCGCGCGCCGGCCTGTTGCCAAGCTTTGACCTGCCGGGGTCGGCCAGCCGCCAATGGCTCGAGAACGACCAGGAGGCTGAACCCGGCAGTCCGCTGGCCGACTTCATCCCGGATGATGATCCGATCACCTTGGACAGTTGGGACCTGGCCCTGCAGGCGACCTGGGAGCTGGACCTGTTCGGCGCCGCCCGCGCACGGCGCGACAGCGCGGCCCAGCAGCTGCGCTCGGCCGAGGCGCAGACGGTGGCCGCGCGCCTGGCCGTGGCCTCCAACACCGCCCAGGGCTATCTGCAGCTGCGCGCGTTGCAGGGTCAGCGCGACCTGCTGGTGGAAGGCATAGAAGTGGCCAGCGAGCTGGAACGCATCGCCGGGCTGCTGTTTCATGCCGGCGAGGTCACCCGGCTGGACGTCGAGGCGACTTCCGCCGAGCGCGCGTCGCTGGAGGCCGACCTGGGCGAGCTGGACGTTCACCTGGCCGAAGCGCAACTGGCCCTGGATACACTGCTCGCCGAACCGCCGGGCAGCACTGCCAATCAGCTTGCCACCGGTGCTGCGGTGCCACTGGCCGAGCCGCGTATAGCCCCCGGCCAGCCCATCGACCTGCTGCGCCGCCGTCCGGATCTGATCGCCGAGGCGGCACGCCTGGACGCCGCCGGGCTGCAGGCGCTGGCCGCCCGTCGCGACCTGTTCCCGAAACTGGCGGTGCAGGCCGCCGTGGGCCGCTCCGGCTTCGCCTTGGGCGACGCCATTTCCGGCGCTTCGAACTTTGCCCGACTCGGTGCCACTTTCAGCCTGCCGTTGCTGGACTATCCGAACCGTGGTGCCGCCATCGAGCTGGCCGATGCCGAGGGCGAGACTGCCTACATCGCCTTCGAGCAGGCCCTGGCCGGCGCGTTGGAGGAAGTCGAACGCGGCCTGACGCGCATCGCCGGCCAGCAACGCCGACATGCCGCCCTCAGCCGCACCCGCGACCATCGCGAGCGCGCGCACCGGCTGGCGCAGCGCAGCTATGAGCTGGGCGAAGTGAACCTGAGCGAGGTGCTGGACGCCCAGCGTGGCGCGCTGCAAGCCCGGCAACGGGCGCTGGAAGGCCGGACCGCGCTGGCGACGGCGCAGGTTGCGCTGTATGTAGCGTTAGGCGGTGGCTGGAACGCGGAGGCCGCAGAAGCTGCGCATGCACCGAGCGAGGCCAGCGCTGCGCAGTGATAGCGCCGGATTCCAGGCGCAGAGAGCAGGCGACTCCCTTGAACATCGATATGCCGAGGCGGTAAGAGCGGCTTCAGCCGCGATGCTTGCATCCTCGATATTTGATCCATGCCCTGAGGTCGGCGACACGAAAAGCGCCCACATGCCAAGTTCATGGCCGCTGCGCGTGACCGACGCGGCAGGCGCGGCTTTCGCCGCGAATCGCGAATAAATTCGCTCCTACACAAGGCGCTTTGGTTGCCTGAACACGCGCAGCCGGCACTGGGCGAGGTCAGCGCTGCGCAGTAATAGCGCCGGATTCCAGGGCCGGTGGGTTGAACATCGATATACCGAGGCTGTAAGAGCGGCTTCAGCCGCGATGATGGCATCCTCGATATCCGATCCATGCCCGAGGTCGGCGATACGAAAAGCGCCCATACGCCAACGTACATGGCCGCTACGCGTGACCGACTCGACAGGCGCGGTTTTCGCCGCAAATCGCGAATGAATTCGCTCCTACACAAGGCGCTTTGATCGTTCCCACGCTCCGGTGGGACTGCTGCCCAGGCCGCTCTGCGTCCGTCAGGTTGAGCCCCGCCAGGTATCAGGCTCAGGTCATCGGCAGTTTTTCCAGGAAGCGCATCAACAGGCTTTCTTCAGCGCGCAGGCCCTTGCGCGGCGTCGCCAGGCGGAGGCTGGACAGCTCGCCGGCATGGAAGGCATCGAGGAGCGCGGGGTGGATGTAGCACTTGCGGCAGACCGCCGGCGTATTACGCAACTGTTGGGCAACCTCCTTGACCATCGCCACCACATGTTTCTTCGCCGCGCTATCGGGTTGCCATTCGAGCTCTCGCAGTAGCGTCAGAGCCAGCGCGCTGCCCGCCCAGGTACGGTAGTGCTTGGCGGTGAAGTCGGCGCCGGTGAGTTCACGCAGGTAGTCGTTGATGTCGGTGGAGGTGACCGCCCGACGTTCGCCATGCTCGTCCAGATACTGGAACAGGTGCTGCCCGGGCAGTTCCAGGCAGCGCTGGATGATGCGCGCCAGACGCCGGTCGCTGATCTTCACCTCATGCTCGATGCCGCTCTTGCCGCGAAAATGAAAGCGTATCGTGCTGCCTTGCACTTCGACGTGGCGATTGCGCAGGGTGGTCAGGCCATAGGAGCGATTGTCCCGCGCGTAGCGGGCGTTGCCGATGCGGATCAGGGTGTTGTCCAGCAGCAGGATCACCGTCGCCAGCACTTTCTCTCGGCGGTGTTCGCGCAGGTTCAGGTGCTGTTGCAGGGCTTCACGCAGTGCCGGCAGGGCTTTGCCGAAGGCCAGCAGGCTGGCGTACTTGTCGGCATCCCTGATTTCGCGCCAGCGGGCGTGGTAGCGGTATTGCTTGCGCCCGCGGGCGTCGCGGCCCGTTGCCTGCAGATGACCGTTGGCCAGAGGGCAGATCCATACCTCGGTATAGGCGGGCGGCACCGCCAGGGCATTGATGCGGGCCACCTCCTGCGGGTCACGGATGCGTTGGCCCTGGCTGTCGAAATAGCAGAACTTGCCACGCAGCTTGCGACGGCTGATGCCCGGCATGCTGTCGTCGACATAGCGCAGGTCGGCGGGTAGCTCGATGTCGCCCGGCGCCAGACTCATCGACGCACCTCGCGACAAGGCGCGCAGGCAAGAGGCGAAAGGGCGATGGCAGGGCAGCGGACAAGGTCGGGCATGGGCGTCGCTCGTCGGGGCAGATATCCATTAGCCCGCCGAACGCGGCGGGAGTTCAGTCTTTACCCGAGCAAAGGGCGCAGGATCGGCCGCGTCGGCATGATTTGCGCGATCACGGCTCATCTGGATGATTCACGCACGGCGCTGCGTGTTTGCCGCGCGCTAGCGCTAGTCCTTTTTGCGCGTCCAATAGACCTGACCGTCGACGATGACGTCTTCCGGCTTGCTCTTGTCGGCACTGTCGAGCACAGCGAAGAAGCGGCGCTCCTCTCCCTGCGGGCTCGACAGCACCAGGGCGTAATCCTCGAAGCGGTAGTTCGAGGTGACGCTGTCGTCGCGATTGCTGCCAGTGATGATGTAGCTGGTGGCGAATCTTCCCGCGACGAAGCCGCTGCGCTTGTGCGTGACGGTTCCATCCGGGCGGAACACGAAGGAGCGGTCGCTGCGAGCGCCGCCCATGCCGACATTAAGGAAGTAATAGCTGTGGTCGAGCCGCGTATCGGCCGGCAGCGGCGCCAGTTCCTGTGCTTTGGAGAGGTCGATCTCTTCACCGTCACGCGACAGCGTGATCTCGCCTGTCCAGCTCTTTGACCAGGTGAGCCAGTTTTCCGGTTCACGGCTCTTCGAGGCGCTCACATCGAGGTCTGTAAAGGGGAATTTCCAGGTATGGCGGTAGGCGCTCGCGTCCGACAGCAGGACATAGATGTCCTCGTCGCGGCTGGTGTAGCCATTGCCGAAACCGTCAAAACGGTGCGCGAAGTCCGCGACGTAGAGCACGCGATCGACCTCGGCCATGGCGATACCCTTACCCGGCCCGGCGAAAACCTCGTTGGCCTCCGGCGGCCGGTGGACGAGACCTGCCTGGTCATCGGCTTTAGCGACGGGCGTATGAGTTTGTTCCAGGGTGAGTACCTGGCACTCGCGCAGCGAGATCTCGGCGTTCTTGCCATCGATCACGTTGCGCACCTGGCCGATGACGACGCGGTCCTGGCCAAGCGCCTCGTTCATCCGCGTTTTGTGCGTGTCGTCCTTGAAGCTGCGGCAGGACAGCGAGAAGCGCGATTGGCGAGCCCCGCGCCACTCGCGCAGGCGATTGTCGGCAACCACACGGCCGTAACCAGCGACCGCGCCCTGGTTCTGCAGATAGGTTTCCAGGCGGTCTTCACGTGCCTTGCGCAGGTCACGATCCTCGAGCGCCCCCTCGTAGGAGCCGACGCTGGCCATTTCGGCGTCGGCCAGCACCGTCAGGTGCGCCAACCCCCTGACCTGCAGGTTGGATTGCGCTGAGTCCGCTGGTGCTCGCGCCAGGTCCAGCCCGTAATTGCCTGCCAGGCGGCGCAGCTTGCGCACGAGGGGTTTGATGGCGTACTTCTCGTCAGCCAAAAATGTTGCCAGGTCCGCACAGGGTGCGGGGTCCGCAGCGAGTGGTGAGGCGATCTGGGTACGGGCACGCGTGAGGTTGCCTTCCATTTCCTTGCGAAACGCTTCGCTATTGCGCACCAGCTCGCTTATGACCTTGTCGTAGTCGGCGATGTCGTTGCGATGGCTCCAGCTTGCCAAGGCATCGCGACGCGCGCTTTCGCTTTGCGGGCTGCGTTCGTCGCAAAGTTCCTTGACCGTTCTCGCCGTCACCACTCGAGTGGCTGCCTCGGAAAGCGTGGCGTTGAATTCGGCGTCCGTAGCGCTCGCTGCTGGCGATAGCGAGCCGGCCAATAGTGCAAGCGCGAAAGCGGACAATCCGCTTGACTTGTTTTCCAAGATCATGGGCAACGCTCCCTGTGCGTACTTTTGTCTGGCCACCGATAAACCTGGCGGCTGAAGACTCTGAGCGCTATCCCTGGCCTGAGTTCATCTGCTGTGTATCGCGTTTCAGCGCTGCGTCATGAGACCCCGTTTCTCACTGCCCGTTGCCAGCTCAGCGCGCAGGCTTTGACTAGCCAGCAGGCGAGGATGAACGGCATGGTCAGCGCCGGAAGGCCCAGTGCGCTGAACGCCGGTTGCAGGACCAGGGCCAGCAGGATTCCCGCTGCGGGGACCAATGGGCAGCGATAGACCTGGGCCAGGGCGATGGCGGCGAGGGTGGCGTTGTAGCCATGGAGTCCGGCCAGGGCGGCGTCGCTGGGCCAGCCATGCGCTATCGCCAGGGCAAGGCCGCTGCTGGAGCCCAGTAGCGCCCAGAGCGCCGTGCGGCCATCGGCCAGGCGCAGACCGATCAGCAGGCACAGGCCGGCCAGTGGCGAGTCGAGGAAAATCACCTGACCGAGGCCGCGCAATATGGCCTGCAGCAGTTGTACAGCGTCGAACTCAGCTGAGTGCGATGGAACTGAAAGTGGCTGATCGGCCGGTGCGAACAACGCCAGCAGCAGCCAGCCGAGCAGTACGAAGGGAAGGGTGAAGGCGGGCAGCCAGCCACGCTGGCGCATGCGCCGCATCCAGGGCGCCAGCAGCAGGCTGGACAGGGCAGCGCTGGCGACGACCAGCACGGGCAGCAACGGCGTCCATGGCAGTTTCAGGCTCAGCAGCAGGCCGAGCAGAATGCCGTTGTAGCCATACAGGCCGATGGCGATGTCCGCTTGTAGGTGGCCACGGCGTTGCGCTACCAGCATCGCGCTCAGGCCACCGAGCAGCGCGCCGGGCAGCAGGTGAGGTGCGCCGATAAGGATGGCGAGCAGCACCAGTGCTCCGCAGCCGGGGCTCTGTTGCAGGAATATCTGGGCGAAGCCGCAGAGCAGGGCGCGCAGGCTTTGCAGGGCAGGGTGTGAGGTGGGTAGTGGAGGCATGATGTCTGTGCCAAGAGCCCTCTCCCCCAGCCCCTCTCCCATAAATGGGAGAGGGGAGCCATCCGTGCAGGCCGGAGGAGCTGTGTAGGGTGCGCCGACTCGGTGCGTAGCCCGGATGAAATCCGGGAATCAGGAGTCGAGCATTCCCCGGATTTCATTCGGGCTACGGTTCTTTATTGCATTGAGAATCGCCGGCTCAATGCAGCGTCTCGATCCTCAGGCTGTTGGTGCTGCCGGGCTGGCCGAAGGGTTCGCCGGCGGTGATCACCACGGTTTCACCGCGCTTGGCCATGCCCTGGGCCTGGGCGATCTCCAGCGCGGTGCTGGTGACTTCCTCGACCCGGCGCAGGCGCTCGTTGACCACGGAGTAGATGCCCCAGGCCACGGTCAGGCGGCGCGCCGTGGTCAGGCTCGGCGTCAGGCTGAGAATCGGCGCCTTCGGACGCTCGCGAGAGGCGCGCAGGCTGCTGGCACCGGATTCGCTGTAATTGACCAGGGCCGCCACCGGCAAGATCGAGCTGATACGGCGGATGGCGCAGCTGATGGCATCGCTGGCGGTGGCTTCGGCCTGCGGGCGACCGACGTCGAGTTGAGTCTGGTAGTCCGGGCCATTTTCCACCTGGCGAATGATCTTGCTCATCATCTGCACGGTTTCCAGCGGGTAGTCGCCGGAGGCCGTCTCGGCCGACAGCATCACTGCATCGGCGCCTTCGGCCACGGCGTTGGCCACATCGGTGACTTCGGCGCGGGTCGGCGCCGGGGAGAAACGCATGGATTCGAGCATCTGCGTGGCGACCACCACCGGGCGGCCCAGTTGGCGGCAGGTGCGCACGATGTCCTTCTGGATGCGCGGCACGTTCTCGGCCGGCACTTCCACGCCCAGATCGCCGCGCGCCACCATGATCGCGTCGCACAGACGGGCGATTTCTTCGAGATGCTGCACCGCCGAGGGCTTCTCGATCTTGGCCATAAGGAAGGCCTTGCCGCCGATCAGCTCACGAGCCTCGACGATGTCTTCCGGGCGCTGCACGAACGACAGCGCCACCCAGTCCACGCCCAGCTCCAGGCCAAAGGCCAGGTCGCGGCGATCCTTCTCGGTCAGCGGCGACAGTTGCAGCACCGCCTCGGGCACGTTGACGCCCTTGCGGTCGGACAGTTCACCGCCGGCTACCACTTCGGTGATCACGGCATCGGCCTGCTTGCCGGTCACTTTCAGGCGCAGGCGGCCGTCGTCCAGCAGCAGGCTCATGCCCGGCTGCAGGGCTTCGATGATCTCGGGATGGGGCAGGTTGACCCGGCTGGCGTCACCGGGCGTGGCGTCCAGATCCAGGTGCAGGTTCTGGCCGTTGACCAGTTGTACCTTGCCTTCGGCAAAGCGGCCGACGCGCAGTTTCGGCCCCTGCAGGTCCATGAGGATGCCGATGGGCTGGTTCAGCTCGCGCTCCACTTCGCGTACCCACTCATAGCGCTGGGCGTGGTCGGCGTGCTCGCCGTGGCTGAAGTTGAGGCGAAACAGGTTGACCCCGGCTTCCACCAGTTGGCGGATATGCGCGGCGTCGCGGATCGCCGGGCCGAGGGTGGCGAGGATCTTTACTTTCTTGTCGGGAGTCATCTGGCAGGCCTTGGTCATGAGTTTTGTCGATGGCGTTGCGGCGTAGGGCGGGTGCAACCCGCCACCAGCGCTCTGGCGGTTTTCACCCGCCCTTCAGGGAGGCGCCCAGCGGTTCTTCACCTGCAGTTTCCGATGTTCCCAGGATCAGAATGGCGCGGAAGTCGTTGACGTTGGTACGGGTCGGGCCAGTGACGATCAGCTCGTCGAGGGCGGCGAAGTAGCCATAGCCGTTGTTGTTGTCCAGTTCGTCGCGGGCGCTCAGGCCCTTGATGCCGGCGCGGGCATGGCTGTAGGGCGTCATGATGGCGCCGGCGTTGTCTTCGGAGCCGTCGATGCCGTCGGTGTCGCCGGCCAGCGCGTAGATGCCGGGCAGGCCCTTGAGGCTGTCGGTGAGGCTGAGGAGGAATTCGGCGTTGCGTCCGCCGCGGCCATTGCCGCGCACGGTAACGGTGGTCTCGCCGCCGGAGAGGATTACGCATGGCGGCTTGATCGGCTGGCCGTGCAACTGCACCTGGCGGGCGATGCCGGCATGCACCTTGGCCACGTCACGCGACTCGCCTTCCAGGTCGCCAAGAATCAGCACCGGGAGGCCGGCGGCTTCGGCCTTGGCCGCAGCGGCGTCGAGCGATTGCTGCGGCGTGGCGATCAGCTGGAAATGGCTGCGGGCGAGCACCGGATCGCCTGGCTTGACCGTTTCCGAGCGTGGATCTTCCAGCCAGGCGCGCACGTTGGCGGGAATGTCGATGCCATAGCGGGCGAGAATCGCCAGGGCTTCGGCCGAGGTGGTCGGGTCGCCCACGGTGGGGCCGGATGCGATCACCGTGGCCTCGTCGCCGGGCACGTCGGAGATGGCGTAGGTGTAGACGGTCGCCGGCCAGCAGGCCTTGGCCAGGCGGCCGCCCTTGATCGCCGAGAGGTGCTTGCGCACGCAGTTCATCTCGCCAATGGTGGCGCCGGATTTGAGCAGCGCCTTGTTGATCGCCTGCTTGTCTTGGAGGCTGATGCCGTCTGCCGGCATTGCGAGTAGCGAGGAGCCGCCGCCGGAGAGGAGGAAAATCACCCGGTCGTCTTCGCTCAGATTCGACACCAGTTCCAGCACGCGGCGGGCGACGCGCTCGCCGGCATCGTCCGGCACCGGGTGCGCGGCTTCCACCACTTCGATTTTTTTGCAATCGGCGCCGTGCTCGTAGCGGGTCACCACCAGGCCGCTGATCTCGCCCTGCCACTGTTGCTCGATCACCTCGGCCATGGCCGCGGCGGCCTTGCCAGCGCCGATGACGATGACGCGGCCGCTACGGTCGGCAGGCAGATGATCGGCCAGTACCTGGCGCGGATGGGCAGCAGCGATGGCGGTGGCGAACAGGTCGCGCAGCAGGCTTTGCGGGTCGAAGGTCATGGTGGTGGTCTCTTGTTCTTAGAGCCTGTTCAAAGTCTGCTGCGCGTCGGCCCTGCTGCGTTAAAAGCAGGCTCGGACTGCTCATTCACAGCTCGTAAAGTCGAGCGCGACTCCGACCGGTCCTCGCCTGCTTTTGCCTTGCATGGCTCTAGCTCGCGAGACTTTGAATAGGCTCTTGGGTAGTGCTGGATCGATTCCAGTCCGCAGGCGCCGCGTTGGCAGCGCCTGGGGAGTGGAATCGACCAACCTGGCAATCGGGCCGTGACACCTCCTGCCAGGAAGGTCGAAAGGGTGGGCCAGAAGCTAAGCCCCTCTCCCTAACCCTCTCCCATAAATGGGAGAGGGGACTGGTCCGGCGTAAGCCGAAACTCCGTGCAACGCCGAGCTGCTTGTCCCTCACTCCCATAACTGAGAGAGGGGGCTGGTTTGGCGTACGCCGAAACTCCGTAAACGCCGAGCCGCTTGTCCCTCACTCTCACAAGTGGGAGAGGGGATTGGTTTGGCGTACGCCGAAACTCCGTGCAACGCCGAGCTGCTTGTCCTTCACTCCCACAAGTGGGAGAGGGGACTGGTTGGCGTACGCCGAAATTCGCGCAACGCCGAGCTGCTTGTCTCCCCTCTCCCGCATGCGGGAGAGGGGCCGGGGGAGAGGGCGCTCTGTTACTCGCCGCGGATATTGAAGTTGGCCATGTGCTCCAGGCCCTTGATCAGGGCGGAGTGGTCCCAGCCGCTGCCGCCGAGCGCCGCACAGGTGCTGAACACCTGCTGGGCATTGGCGGTGTTAGGCAGGTTCAGACCCAGCTCGCGGGCGCCGGACAGCGCCAGGTTGAGGTCCTTCTGATGCAGGCTGATGCGGAAGCCCGGATCGAAGGTGCCCTTGATCATGCGCTCGCCATGCACTTCGAGGATCTTCGAGCCGGCGAAACCACCGGACAGCGCCTCGCGCACCTTGGCCGGGTCGGCACCGTTCCTGGCAGCGAACAGCAGCGCTTCGGCCACTGCCTGGATGTTCAGGGCGACGATGATCTGGTTGGCCACCTTGGCGGTCTGGCCGTCGCCATTGCCGCCAACGAGGGTGATGTTCTTGCCCATGGCCTGGAACAGCGGCAGGGCGCGTTCGAAGGCGTTCGGGCAGCCACCGACCATGATCGACAGGGTCGCGGCCTTGGCACCGACTTCGCCGCCGGACACCGGGGCGTCCAGGTAGGCGGCGCCGGTGGCCTTGATCTTCTCGGCGAAGGCCTTGGTGGCGGAGGGCGAGATCGAGCTCATGTCGATCACCACCTTGCCGCTGCCAACACCGCTGGCAACGCCGTCTGCGCGGAACAGCACGTCTTCGACCTGCGGGGTGTCCGGCACCATGACGATGATGAATTCGGCTTCCTGAGCGACTTCCTGCGGGTTGGCCAGCGCGACAGCCCCGGCAGCTACGAGGTCGGCCGGAGCCGGGTCGTGATGCTCGGAAAGGAACAGGGTGTGCCCGGCTTTCTGCAGGTTCTGCGCCATGGGTTTGCCCATGATGCCGGTGCCGATAAATCCGATTTTTGCCATGAGAATTTGCCTCTTTGTATTTGTCTGTCTCGATGCTGGGGGCGACGCAGGCCTGTGGGAGCGGGCTTGCCCGCGAATGCAGTGGTGGGTTCACTGCCGCTTTCGCGGATGAATCCGCTCCTACAGGTGCAGCCGTCAGATCACGTTGTGCGCTTTCATCCAGCCGAGGCCGGCAGCGGTGGTGGTGGCCGGCTTGTATTCACAGCCGATCCAGCCCTGGTAGCCGATGCGATCCAGGTGCTCGAAGAGGAAGCGGTAGTTGATCTCGCCGGTGCCCGGCTCGTTGCGGCCCGGGTTGTCGGCCAGCTGCACGTGGTTGATGGCGGCCAGGTTGCTCTCAACCGTGCGGGCCAGGTCACCTTCCATGATCTGCATGTGGTAGATGTCGTACTGCAGGTACAGGTTGGTGCTGCCGACCTTGTCGCGGATGTCCAGGGCCTGCTTGGTGGTGCTGAGGTAGAAGCCGGGGATGTCGCGGGTGTTAATGGCTTCCATCACCAGGCGGATGCCGGCACCGGCCAGCTTGTCTGCCGCATAGCGCAGGTTGTCGACGAAGGTTTTCTCGACGGTGGCGCAGTCCACGCCCTGCGGGCGGATGCCGGCCAGGCAGTTGATCTGCTTGTTGCCCAGCACCTTAGCGTAGGCAATGGCCTGGTCGACGCCGGCGCGGAACTCCTCGATGCGGTTCGGGTGGCAGGCGATGCCGCGCTCGCCCTTGCCCCAGTCGCCGGCCGGCAGGTTGAACAGCACCTGCTCCAGTTTGTTGGCGTCCAGGCGGGCCTTGATCTCTTCCACCGGCAAGTCATAGGGGAAAAGGTATTCCACGCCGCTGAAACCGGCTTCGGCGGCAGCGGCGAAACGGTCCAGGAAGTCCACTTCGGTGAACAGCATGGACAGGTTGGCAGCAAAACGGGGCATGGTGTGCTCCTTGTCGTAGCCCGGATGCAATCCGGGGGCGGTGTTGCGGTCTTCCCGGATTGCATCCGGGCTACGTCGTGATGGCCGGGTGCGCATGGCACACCCGGCGTACTGATCAATCCAGCAGCGAGATGGCGGTCGGGGCGTCGACGCCGCGCTCGGCCAGTTCCTCGAACTCGTTGACGGCGTTGATCTCGGTGCCCATGGAGATGTTGGTGACACGCTCCAGGATCACCTCGACCACCACCGGTACACGGTGTTCGGCCATCAAACGCTTGGCTTCGGCGAAGGCGTTCTGCAGCTCGTTCGGGTCGAACACGCGGATCGCCTTGCAGCCCAGGCCCTCGACCACGGCGATGTGGTCGACGCCATACCCATTGAGCTCCGGCGCATTGATGTTCTCGAACGCCAGCTGCACGCAGTAGTCGATGTCGAAGCCGCGCTGCGCCTGACGAATCAGCCCCAGGTAGGAGTTGTTCACCAGCACGTGGATGTACGGCAGGTTGAACTGCGCGCCGACAGCCAGCTCTTCGATCATGAACTGGAAGTCATAGTCGCCGGACAGCGCCACCACGTTGCGGGTCGGGTCGGCCTTGACCACGCCGAGGGCCGCCGGAATGGTCCAGCCCAGCGGGCCGGCCTGGCCGCAGTTGATCCAGTGGCGCGGCTTGTACACGTGCAGGAACTGCGCGCCGGCGATCTGTGACAGACCGATGGTGCTGACGTAGCAGGTGTCCTTGCCGAAGGCCTCGTTCATCTCCTCGTACACGCGCTGCGGCTTGGCCGGCACGTTGTCGAAGTGGGTCTTGCGCTGCAGGGTGCGCTTACGCTCGCGGCACGACTCGACCCAGGCGCTGCGATCCTTCAGCTTGCCAGCGGCTTTCCACTCGCGGGCCACCTGGAGGAAGGCATTCAGTGCGCTACCGGCGTCGGAAACGATGCCCAGATCCGGGTTGAACACGCGGCCGATCTGCGTCGGTTCGATGTCGACGTGGATGAACTTGCGGCCCTCGGTGTAGACGTCCACCGAGCCGGTGTGGCGGTTGGCCCAGCGGTTGCCGATGCCGAACACCAGGTCGGAGGCGAGCAGGGTGGCGTTACCGTAGCGATGCGAGGTCTGCAGACCGACCATGCCGACCATCAGCTTGTGATCGTCCGGAATCGCGCCCCAGCCCATCAGGGTTGGCACCACCGGTACGCCGGTCAGCTCGGCGAATTCGACCAGCTTGTCCGCCGCATCGGCGTTGAAGATGCCGCCACCGGCGACCAGAAGCGGGCGCTCGGCATCGTTGAGCATGGCGATGGCCTTCTCGGCCTGGACGCGGCTGGTGCTCGGCTTGGCCACCGGCAGCGGCTCGTAGGCGTCGATATCGAACTCAATCTCGGCCATCTGCACGTCGAACGGCAGGTCGATCAGCACCGGGCCGGGACGGCCGCTGCGCATTTCATGGAAGGCGCGCTGGAAGGCGCGCGGTACCTGGCCGGGCTCCATCACGGTGGTGGCCCACGTGGTCACCGGGCCGACGATGCTGGTGATGTCGACCGCCTGGAAGTCTTCCTTGTGCATGCGTGCACGTGGGGCATAGCCAGTGATGCAAAGGATTGGGATGGAGTCGGCGGAGGCCGAGTACAGGCCGGTGACCATGTCGGTGCCGGCAGGGCCGGAGGTGCCGATGCACACGCCGATATTGCCGGCATTGGTGCGGGTGTAACCCTCGGCCATGTGCGAAGCGCCTTCGACGTGACGGGCCAGGACGTGATCGATGCCACCGAGTTTCTTCAGTGCGGCATACAGGGGGTTGATGGCAGCGCCGGGGACGCCGAACGCGGTATCGACGCCTTCGCGGCGCATCACCAGTACGGCTGCCTCGATTGCTCTCATTCTGGCCATGACCATTGTTCTCCGAGTCAGTGGTTTTTCTTCTTGGGAGCAAGGATGACGGCTGTACCGGTGCGGCGGAATTGTTGGATACTTCAGTTCTGTCGATACTTGGAGTACCGAATGGACCGTCATACCCTTATCCGCAGTTTCGTTCTGGTGGCCGACAACGGCAGCTTCGCCGCAGCTGCGCTCAGTGAAGGCGTCACCCCGGTGGTCATGGGACGCCGCCTGGACGCGCTGGAGCGCCACCTGGGCGTCAAGTTGATGCATCGCTCCACGCGTGGTCTGCAGCTGACCGACCTCGGTGAGCAGTACCTCGATCGCGCCCGCGCCCTGCTCAAGGACTTCGACGAGGCCGATGCTAGCGTGGCCCGTGGGGGCAGGTCGGTGCGTGGGCATCTGGTGGTATCCGCGCCTGCCGCGTTCGGCAGACGGCATATCGCGCCGCATGCGCCGGCATTTCTCAAGCGCTACCCGGACCTGAAGCTGTCGTTCAACTTCACCGACAGCCTGGTCGATCTGGTGCGCCAGGGTTACGACATGGGCATCCGCATCGGCGAGGTGACCGACCCCAACTACGTTGCGGTCAAGCTCTTCCCCAATCGCCGTGTGGTCTGTGGCGCGCCCAGTTACTTCGAGCTGCACGGCGTGCCGCGCACCCTCGAAGACCTGGCGCGGCACAATTGCCTGGCGTTCAACCTGCAGGGCGGCCAGCAGCGCGGCTGGACCTTCCTGCGCGACGGGCGCCAGGTGGCGGTAAAGGTGGCCGGCAACCTCGATTGCAACGATGGCGAACTGCTCTACGACTGGGTCAAGCAGGGGCTGGGAATCGGCTGGCGCTCGACCTGGGAAATTCAGGCGGAGTTGAAGGCCGGCGAGCTGGTCACGGTGCTCGATGATTACGAAATCCCGGCCTATGACATCCAGGCGGTATACCCACAGCAGCGTTACCTGCCGGCCAAGGTGCGCTTTTTCATCGACTACCTGAAGGACATCTACAACGCGCCGGGGTACTGGGAAGTACGAGGAGGATAAATAGGTTATTCGATACTTATATTGTTTTTATAATATAAACTTATTGTGTACATTTTCATTTTATTTTGTTCTTTTTTGTTGAAACAATCCTTCTCTTCGGCTATTGCATAAGGCGCTTTCTCATGTCGCACAGTCTCATTGGAGCGTGCGGTGACTTCCTGTTCGGTTTTCGGAGACTCCTTATGAATGCGCTTAACCTGTCCACAGCCGTGAGCATCACCCGCAACGCGCTTGCCGTCGGGCGTGAGCTTCGCGCTGCGCCGCTGACGGTGGCAGTGTTGGATGCCGGCGGGCATCTGATCAGCCTGCAGCGCGAGGATGGTGCCAGCCTGCTGCGTCCGCAGATCGCCATCGGCAAGGCCTGGGGTGCACTGGCGCTGGGCAAGGGCTCGCGCCTGATCGCCGCCGATGCGCAGCAGCGCCCGACCTTTATCGGTGCGGTGAACAATCTGGCCCAGGGCAACCTTGTGCCGGCGCCTGGCGGCGTGTTGATCCGTGACGCGCAGGGGCAGGTGATCGGCGCGGTCGGCATCACCGGCGACACCTCGGACATCGATGAGCAGTGTGCGGTCAGCGCGCTGGAATCTCTTGGTCTGAAGGCGGATGCGGGGGCGTAGGGACGCTTTGCGCACCGCCTTGATTGCGGCTGCGCGATGCCCTGGATTGCATCCGGGCTACGACTGTGGGAGGGGCTTCAGTCGCGACTGGGACATCGAAGCGTCGCCGCTAAAGCGCCTCCCACGGTTTGCGGGGTTGCGTAGGGTGGATGTCGCCTTTTACATCCACCAGAGGTGCATCGGTAGAGCGCGATCCATACTGAGACGGACAGTCACCTAGACGCTGCTTACCAGCTCGGAGGCGTTAGACGGCATCGGGTCGACGTCGCAGCCCTTGAGCACCAGACGAATGATTGTCTGCGCGGCGGCTTCGTAGTCGGCGTCGTCCAGGTTGGCCTTGCCGGTGACGGTGGAAATCTGCCAGTCGAAGTCGGCGTAGGTCTGGGTGGCGGCCCAGATGCTGAACAGCAGATGATGTGGGTCGACCTTGGCCATCAGGCCCTGGTCGATCCAGCGCTGGATGCAGGCGATGTTGTGTTTGGCCTGGGCGTTGAGCTGTTCGGTCTGTTCCGGTGACAGATGCGGCGCACCGTGCATGATCTCGCTGGCGAACACCTTGGACGCATGCGGCAGTTCGCGGGAGATGCGGATCTTCGAGCGGATGTAAGCGGTCAGGACTTCGCTCGGGTGGCCTGGCTGGTTGAAGGGGGCAGAGGCAGCCAGTAACGGTTCGATGATGCTTTCCAGGACCTCGCGGTAGAGGTTTTCCTTGGATTTGAAGTAGTAGTAGACGTTGGGCTTGGGCAGGCCTGCCTTGGCCGCGATGTCACTGGTCTTGGTGGCGGCGAAGCCCTTGTCGGCGAACTCCTCGCTGGCTGCGCGCAGGATGAGCTCTTTGTTGCGCTCGCGAATGCTGGTCATAAGGCCCTGTGTTTTCCTCTGCCGCCGAGCGGCGGTCGGGCATGGTAGCACCGGCTTTGCGCGAGGCTCAAGCCAGCGGCCACGGGCTGCGCAGCGCTTAACTGACTTGTGGGTCAAATTTTTGTGTACAGAAAATCGCTTTTCTGTTCTTATCCCGTACAGCTACATCCATGAGCAAAAGTCTCGGCGCGCGACGCTGCAGGAGACCAACGTGAATACCAGTCAGCTCGTCGATCCCTTCGGTCGACGCATCACCTACCTGCGTTTGTCGGTGACCGACCGCTGCGATTTTCGCTGCACCTACTGCATGAGCGAAGACATGCAGTTCGCGCCGCGTGCACAGATACTCAGCCTGGAAGAACTCTACGCCGTGGCCGACGCCTTCATCGGCCTGGGCGTACGGCGTATTCGCATCACCGGTGGCGAGCCGCTGGTGCGCAAGAACCTGCTCAGCCTGTTGCAGCGCCTGGGCGCACGTGACGAGCTGGATGACCTGGCGATCACCACCAATGGTTCGCAACTCGGCGAGCTGGCGCCGCAATTGCGTGCGGCCGGTGTACGCCGTCTGAACATCAGCCTGGATTCCCTGCAGCGCGAGCGTTTCGCCGCGTTCACCCGGCGCGACAAACTCGACCAGGTGCTGGCCGGTATCGATGCGGCGCGTGCAGCCGGCTTAGACAGGATCAAGCTCAACAGCGTGGTGCAGAGCGGGCGCAACGACGACGAGGTGCTGGATCTGGTCGAGTTCGCCATCGACCGTGGCCTGGATATCAGCTTCATCGAGGAGATGCCGCTGGGCAGCGTGGTCAGCCACAGCCGCGAGCAGACGTTCTGCTCCAGCGACGAGGTGCGCCAGCGCATCGAGCAGCGACACTCGCTGGTGCGCAGCAGTACGGTAACCGGCGGCCCCTCGCGCTACTGGCAGGTGGTCGGCAGCGATACGCGAGTCGGCTTTATCTCGCCGCACAGTCACAACTTCTGCGGCGACTGCAACCGTGTGCGGGTTACTGCCGAGGGCAAGCTGGTGCTCTGCCTTGGCCATGACAACGCATTGGATCTCAAGCGTCTGCTGCGCGCCCATCCGGGTGACGGCGAGCGTCTGCGCCAGGCGCTGGTCGAGGCGCTACGCCTGAAGCCCGAGCGACACCACTTCGCCACCGACGAGCAGGTTCAGGTGGTGCGCTTTATGAGCATGACCGGCGGATAGATCCGCTTTCGGATTTCTCACAAGAACAATAAGGAGGCTCTGCATGAAGCCCGTAAGACTGTGTCTGCTATCTACCGTTTTGATGAGCGCGAATGTCCTGGCCCACACCTATGTGGTCGGCGTCGAGGACCTGCCGTTCGCGCCGCACTACAGCGTCGATGCCGATGGGCAATACCGTGGCTTCGCGCGTGAGGTTCTGGATGCCTTCGCCGCCGACAGCGGCGTCAGTCTGACCTACAGGGCGCTGCCGGTGGATCAGCTGCTGCCGGCCCTGCAGCGCGGCGAGATCGACTTCAAGTATCCCGATAGCCCGCACTGGGCCGGCGCGCAAAAGGCGGGCATGGCGATGCATTACAGCCGGGCCGTGGTCGATTATGTCGATGGTGTGCTGGTCGCGCCGCAGCGCCAGGCGCAGCCGTTGGAGAACATTCATCGCCTGGCGATGGTGCAGGGCTGGACGCCGCGTGGATACGAGCAGGGTATCGATAGTGGGCAGATTCAGCTGAGCTACAGCGAGGATTTGCGCCAGATGATTCGCCAGGCCTTGAAGCAGGACAGCGATGGCGCCTACTTCAATGTGGTGGTGGCCACGCATTATCTGGACAACATTCGTGCGCGGCCCGGTGCGCTGGTGTTCGATCCCAGGTTGCCGCACACCCGCGGCAGTTTTCATCTGTCGAGCCAGCGTCATCCGCAGTTGATCGCCCGCTTCGATCGCTTTCTTGCCGAGCGTTCGGCCCAGGTGGCGGCACTCAAGGCGGACCATCGCGTCGAGGCCAACCTGGATAGCGAGTACATGGGCGTCGAGCAATGGAAGGTGGATTTTCTCGAGCGCCAGAAAGCCAAAGCCGGCGCACAGGCGCCGGCTTCGTCCACTCGATAAGGGGTCAGACGGTGGCGCGTTTCAGCGCCTGCGCCTGGCCGTGCATCAGGCCATAGTGCAGCACTGCACCGAGCAGGGCGCCGAGTAGCCAGGCATAGCCCGACAGTTGGCTCAGGGCTGGCGCCCATACCGAAGCGACGGAGAACATCGAGCCGATGGCGAAGGCCAGCATCGCCTTGCGGTTCCAGCCGCCATCGAAGTAGTAGACCGAGCCGACCTCGGCACTGAACAGCTGCTGCAGGTCGAGCTTGCGCCGGCGCACCAGGTAGTAGTCGGCGACGATGATGCCGTACAGCGGCGCGAGCACGGCGCCCAGGGTGTCGACGAAAGCAGCGATCCCGACGCTGCTGATGAAGGCCACCCACAGCGCGCCGATGAAGAAGGCGATAGCTGCGGTGATGAAGCCCCCGGTGCGCGCGCTGATATGCGCCGGCGCCAGGTTGGCCAGGTCATAGGCTGGCGGGATGAAGTTGGCCACCAGGTTGATGCCCACGGTCGCGGCGAAGAAGGTCAGCGCGGCGATGATGGTCAGGGTCAGGTTGTCGACGCGCGCGACTATATCGGTGGGGTTGGTCAATGTCTCGCCGAACACCACCACGGTGCCGGCGGTGATCACCAGGGCGATCAGCGAGAAGAACGCCAGGCTCACCGGCAGGCCGAGGAAGTTGCCGATGGTCATCTGCTTTTCGCTTTTGACGAAGCGGGCGAAGTCGCCGTAGTTGATCACCACCGCGGCGAAGTAGGCGACCATGGTGCCGACCACGGCGAAGAAGGCGGCCACCGGGCCGGCCTTGTATTCGCCCGAGCCACTGAAGATATTGCCCAGCTCGCTGAGCAGGCTCGGGCCGGCCTTGTACCAGATCAGGCCCATCAGCGCGATCATCACCACGTAGACCAGCGGCCCGGCCCAGTTGAGGAAGCGGGTGATCCAGCTCATGCCGCAGACGAACAGCCCCACCTGGAACAGGCAGACGATCACGTAGGACAGCCAGCCGATGGCGGTCAGGCCCATGTATACGGCCGGGTCCTGAGGTTGCAGCAGCGAGTTGAGCAGCAGCGCCACCGCCGTGGAGGCGAAGTAGGTCTGCACGCCGTACCAGAAGATGGCGACGATACCGCGCACCAAGGCGGGGAAGTTGGCGCCGCGTACACCCATGCTGGCGCGGGCGAACACCGGGAAGGGGATGCCGTACTTGACGCTGGGTTTGCCGGTCAGTTGCACCAGGCCCATGACGATGAAGCCGGCGAGAACGATGCCCGCCAGTACCGCCCAGCCATTGAGGCCGTAGGAAATGAACAGCGTCGCCGCCAGGGTGTAGCCGAACAGGCTTTGAATGTCATTCGACCAGACGTTGAAAATCTCGAACCAGCCCCAGGTGCGTTTCTCGGGAGCCAATGGGGCGAGGTCCTCATTGTGTAGCGAGGGGTCGATGTGCTTGATGCGAAAGTCTTCGGTGTTGGACATGGACAGCTCCCAGTTTTGTTCTTGCGCCGCGGCGATCTATGAGGAGATTTGTCTGCAGGTTTCGTTCCGATCCTGTATGCGTTGCGTGACTGATTCCATGTATACAGCCACTTAAACAGTGTTTCGGTAGGAACCTGCTTGTGTTGTACACATAAAAGTCGTTGTTGAATATGGCTTTTGAATAAATTGCACACAAAAAACTGAATTTTTGTGATCAAAAACTTGACCTTCTGGTCAGCTGTGTGCTTGCAAGATGTTGATCGAAAAGCCGGTTACGCCAGTCAAATCGCGCACCGATTCGGTGCCGGGGTTGGTGCTTGAGTGCCGGGTTGGTGCGGCTTCCAGGGTACTTGTCGATGTCCCGTTAAAGAAAAAGGGGGAGGGGCGCAAGCGCCCATCCCCCTTTTACCCGGCCGCCGTCCCTACCGACGTTGGCCAAGTGCGTTGCGGCAACGGTCAGAAGTGATACTTGACCAGTGCCTGCACGGCGGTCTGGTCGAAGCGGTCGCCCGAGCCATCCACCGGTTTCACGCCATACTTGGCGCGCCACATGTTGATTTCGGTGCCCACATAGAGCTGACGTTCCTTGCCGAACAGGGCCTTGCCCGCATCCCACTTGACCTGGATCGAGGAGCCGACCGAGGTCTGAGTGCCGGCGTCGCGCGAGGGCGAGCGCCAGTCGACGAAACCGTCGACCACGAAATCCTGATCGCCCAGGCTGAAAGGGTACGCCGCGCTGACGGTCAGCTGGGTGGCGTAGCCGTTGCTGTCGGCATCCTTGAAGAAGGTGTGGTTGTTGATCTTCACCTGATACAGGTTGGTCTTGAAGTAATTGAAGCCGGGTAGTTCCCAGTCCAGACCGATGCCGTACAGGTAGTTCTCCGGCCCCGGGCCGCCTTCGCCTTTTTCGTAGGTAAAGGCGGCGTAGACGTCCTTGATCGGGCCGGCGGCGAGCTGTTGCCCGGTCAGCCAGCTCAGGCTGACGCGCGGCGAGAACTCCATGTAGTAGAAGGTGTTGCGGTCGTGCTGGCGGAAGGTGCCATTGTCGAAGCTGCCGCGTGTCTGCACGTTGTCGGCGCGGATGTAGTCGAGGAAATAGAAGATGTCGCCCCAGGCCCAGCCGCTGGCGTGCTCGAAGGTGAAGGTGGTCTGAGTGCGCTGCTCTTCGCCATTGAAGTTCATGCGCTGGAAGTTCTCGCCATACAGGTACGACAGGCTGTTGTCCTGCCAGAGCAGCAGGTCGCCGGCGAGCGCCTGCTGGCCGCAGAGCAGTCCGGCAGAAAGGGCCAGGCAGTGAGGCAGATGCTTGAGTTTCATGAATTGTCCTTGTTTTTGAGGTGCAAGCAGGTGCCTCCCGGCAGCAGGCTGCCGGGAGTGAAATCGATGACGCGGTTAACGGGTCAGCTGGTGCGCGCGTCCGGGGTGAGGTCGCGGCTCAGGGTCTTGAGGTTGCCGTCGTCGACGCTATCGTCGTCCTGGCGGTTCTGCAGCACGGTGTGCAGGTGCGCCTCGGGGTCGTAGTCGTCCTCTTCCACTTCCTGCTGTTCGTCTGGCAGGAAAATGTTCAGCACGATGGCGCTGAAGGCTCCGATGGTGATCGGTGAGCCGAAGATGTTCTTCAGCACGTCCGGCATGTGCGACAGCACATCCGGCACGCCAGCTACGCCCAGGCCCAGGCCCAGGGAAATGGCCACGATCAGCACGTTACGGCGGTGCAGACCGGCTTCGCTGAGAATCTTGATGCCGGCCACCGCGACGGTGCCGAACATGATCAGGGTAGCGCCGCCGAGCACCGGTTTGGGCATCAGTTGCAGCACCGCGCCCACCACCGGGAACAGGCCGAGCAAAACCAGGATGCCGGCGATGTAGAAAGCCACGTGGCGGCTGGCTACGCCGGTGAGCTGGATCACCCCGTTGTTCTGGCTGAAGGTGGTCATCGGCAGGCTGTTGAACATGGCGGCGACCGCCGAGTTGCAGCCGTCGGCCAGTACCCCGGACTTGATCCGGCGCATGTACAGCGGGCCCTTGACCGGCTGCCTGGAGATGATCGAGTTGGCAGTCAGGTCGCCAGCGGTTTCCAGCGGAGTGATCAGGAAGATCACGGCGATGGGCACGAAGGCGATCCAGTCGAAGCCGAAGCCATACTTGAACGGC
Organism: Pseudomonas sp. UBA6323; assembly: GCF_002439135.1. Lineage (NCBI taxonomy): Bacteria > Pseudomonadati > Pseudomonadota > Gammaproteobacteria > Pseudomonadales > Pseudomonadaceae > Pseudomonas > Pseudomonas sp. UBA6323. The sequence goes on from NZ_DJSX01000059.1 coordinate 49,582, forward strand.
TGCGGCACGCTGATCAGCGGCACATCGGCCATGTTGGCGAAATCCACCCGGCCGGTGAACCAGGCAACGGCGAAGCCGAGCGTCAGGCCGATGATCACCGCGGACAGGCGCAGCACCTGCGACGAGACGCGGTTGAGCACGACGATAGTGCCCAGCACCAGGCCGCCGAGGGCGAGATGATGCAATGCGCCGAGATCCGGTGCGCCGTAGCCGCCGGCCAGGTCGGTCATGCCCACCTTGATCAGCGACAGGCCCATCAGGCAGATGATGGTGCCGGTCACTACCGGGGTGATGACCTTGCGCAGCTTGTTGATGAACTGGCTGAAGGCGATCTCGACGAAGGCGGCGCAGAAGCAGATGCCGAACAGCGTGGCGAGTATTTCCTCCTCGCTGGCTCCGCGCCCTTTGACGATGAAGCCGGCGCTGAGCACCACGCTGAGGAAGCCGAAACTGGTGCCCTGCAGACATAGCAGGCCTGAGCCGATCGGGCCGATGCGTTTGGCCTGGACGAAGGTGCCGAGGCCGGAAACGAACAGCGCCATGCTCACCAGATAGGGCACATGGGCGCCGAGGCCCAGAGCGCTACCGACGATCAGTGTGGGGGTGATGATGCCGACGAAGCTGGCCAGCACATGCTGCAGCGCCGCGAAGATGGCTGGGGCGAACGCTGGGGTGTCGTCCAGCTGGTAGATCAGGTCGCTGTTGCCGGCGGGCGCAGCGGGAGCTTGGGTGTTGCTGTCTGTGGTCATGTCGTAGCCTGCCATTTTGTTTTTATACGGTCATGGGCTTGCACGAGGCTTCACGGCACCTCTCGTCCTGGCCGATAGAAACTTGTCTGGTCGGTCAGAATGTTCCCGACTATAGCAACTTGTGGACATGGTTAAAAACAATTTATTTATCGATTGTGCACAAAAAATGAACCGCCGGTCAGCTCGCGCTGCCGGCGGTTCATGGGTGTAAAAAGATGCCGCGCCAGTCACGGGCGCGACATGTGTGGCAATCAGTTGATCTGCGCGCCCTCGGCGATCCAGCTGCCGATCAGGTCGCGCTCGTCCTGGGTCATCTGGGTGATATTGCCCAGCGGCATGATCTGCGTGGCCACGGTCTGGGCGTGGATCTTGGCCGCCTGCGCCTTCATCTGCTCCGGGGTATCGAGCATCAGGCCGGCCGGTGCAGCGCTGAACATCGGGCTGCTGGGGCTGGCTGAATGGCACACGGTGCAGCGCTCGTGAATCACGTTTTCGACCTTGGCGAAGTCGCTGCTGGTGGCAGGTGCCGCGCTATCGGCGGTCGCTGGCGACTCCGCGCTGACCTCGGTCTTGGCCTGGGCGTCTTGCGTAGCGGGTTCGCTGGGCGTGGCGGGGTTGCCAGGGCGTCCCGTGGCAGGTACGGGAGCGTACTTGATCGCCGGGGCTTGAGCCGTTGCCGGTGCGCTGACCGATTTGCTGTGCGGGCTGGTGACGTAAGCCAGGCAGATCATGCCCAAGGCTGCGGCCGGCAGGGTCCAGACGTACTTGCTGCTGTCGTGGCGGGTGTTGAAGTAGTGACGCACCAGCACGGCCAGAATCGCGATGCCGGCCAGGATTGCCCAGTTGTATTGGCTGCCGTAAGTGCTCGGGAAGTGGTTGCTGATCATGATGAACAGCACCGGCAGGGTGAAGTAGTTGTTGTGGCGCGAACGCAGTAGGCCCTTGGCCGGCAGCAGCGGATCTGGCGTCGTGTTGGTTTCGATCGCCTTAACCAGCGCACGCTGGGCCGGCATGATGGTGAAGAACACGTTGCCGACCATGATGGTGCCGATGATGGCGCCGACATGGATATAGGCCGCGCGGCCGCTGAAAATCTGGCTGAAGCCATAGGCCGCCGCGATGATCAGCACGAAGAGCACGGCGCCGAGCAGGGCGGGGCGTTTGCCCAGCGGCGAATCGCAGAGGAAGTGGTAGATCACATAGCTGACCGCCATGGAGCCGAGTCCGATGGCGATGCCCATCGCCGGAGACAGTTCGACGCCCGGCTTGACCAGGTACAGGCTGGGGTTGAGGTAATACACCACCAGCAGCAGGGCGACGCCCGACAACCAGGTGAAGTAGGCCTCCCATTTGAACCAGTGCAGGTTCTCCGGCATTTTCGGCGGGGCCAGCTTGTACTTTTCTAGGTGGTAGATGCCGCCGCCGTGAATCGCCCAGAGGTCGCCCGACAGGCCGTCGCGCGGGTTGCTGCGGTTGAGGTTGTTCTCCAGCCAGACGAAATAGAAGGATGCGCCGATCCAGGCGACGCCGGTAATCATATGGATCCAGCGGATGCCCAGGTTTAGCCACTCGGTGAAATGTGCTTCCACGATTCGTACCTCTTCCCCGGGGGAGGCACGCCAGCCCCGGGCTTCTCTTATTGGTGGGGTTTGAGGAGAAGGAGCTCGTCCTCATTGAAGAAATGCTCATCGCAGTTGTTACCGGAACCACTGCGATCAACCACCAGGAAGTCATCCCGCTTTTCGATCGTCAGCACCGGATGGTGCCAGACGCCGCGATGGTAATTGACGCCCTGCCTGCCATTGCTGAGGAAGGCACGGACGGACCCTGATACAGGTACATCGCCAAGTGGCGCGACCACGATCAGAAAGGGGTTGCCGAGCAGCGGGATGAAAGCCTGGCTGCCCAGCGGATGGCGTTCCAGCATGCGGATGGTCAACGGCATTTCCAGTGCCTCGGCACTGAAGATGCTGATGATGGCCTTGTCCTCCGGCTGTGCGGTCTCCACGGTGGCCAGCTTGTGATAGCGGCGGGTGGAACCGTTGTTGATCATGAAGAAGTCGCTGCCGTCGGTTTCGATCACGTCACCGAAAGGGGCGAAGGCTTCTTTGCTCAGGGGCTCGATGGTCAGGCTACGCATGGCTGTACTACTTGTTCTGTTCGATTGAAAGGGCGGCAGTGTTACAGCTGCTGCAGACGGAAGAGGGCGATCTTGTTGATCTCGGCCAGGGCGGTGGCGAACTCCTGCTCCGGCGTGTTGTGAATGCGCTCCTCGAAGGCGGCCAGGATCTGGTGGCGGTTGCTGCCCTTGACGGCCTTGATGAAGGGGAAGCCGAACTTGGCCTTGTAGGCGTCGTTGAGCTCGGTGAAGCGGGCGAACTCCTCGGCGGTGCATTCATGGATGCCGGCACCGGATTGTTCGGCAGTGCTGGAGGCAGTCAGTTCGCCGCGTACGGCAGCTTTACCGGCCAGATCCGGGTGGGCGTTGATCAGTGCCAACTGCGCATCGGCGCTGGCGGACAGGAGGATGTCGGCCATGCGCTGGTGCAGGGCGTCGATCTCGTCTACCGAAGCGTCCAGACCGAGGTCATAGGCTTTCTCGGCGACCCAGGGCGAGTGCTCGTAGATGTCGGCGAAGGCTGCGACAAACTCCTCGCGGCTCAGCTGGGACGGGGTCAGGGTCTGGAAACGGCTCATGGGCGGCTCTCTTGTTCGGTCGCGCGGAAGGGGTGAGTGGCGTGCCAGTGTTTGGCGATGTCGACGCGGCGGGCGCACCAGACCTTGTCATGGCTTTTCACGTAGTCAATGAAGCGTGCCAGCGAGGCCAGGCGCGCCGGGCGACCGAGCAGGCGGCAGTGCATGCCGATCGACAGCATCTTCGGCGCGCCGGCCTGGCCTTCGGCGTAGAGCACGTCGAAGGCATCCTTGAGGTATTCGAAGAAATCGTCGCCCTTGTTGAAGCCCTGCACCTGGGTGAAGCGCATGTCGTTGGTGTCCAGGGTGTAGGGGATCACCAGATGCGGCTTTTCCGCGCTGCTGGCCGGGTCCCAGTAGGGCAGGTCGTCGTCGTAGGTGTCGGAGTCGTAGAGGAAACCGCCTTCCTCGCGCACGATGCGTCGGGTGTTCGGGCCCAGACGGCCGGTATACCAGCCCAGCGGACGTTCGCCGGTCAGCTCGGTGAGGATGCGGATGGCCTCGAACATGTGCTCACGTTCGGTGGCCTCGTCCATGTTCTGGTAGTCGATCCAGCGGTAGCCGTGGCTGCAGATCTCGTGACCGGCGTTGACCATCTGCCGAATCACCTCTGGATGGCGCTGCGCGGCCATGGCCACGGCGAAGATGGTCAGCGGGATGTCGTGCTTTTTGAACAGATCGAGCAGGCGCCACACGCCGGCGCGGCTGCCGTATTCGTAGAGCGACTCCATGCACAGGTTGCGCTGGCCCTGCAGTGGCTGGGCGGCGACCATCTCGGAGAGGAAAGCCTCGGATTCCTTGTCCCCATGAAGAATGTTGCGCTCGCCGCCTTCTTCGTAATTGAGCACGAAGGACAGGGCGATGCGGGCATCGCCCGGCCATTGCGGATGGGGTGGGTTTGCGCCGTAGCCGATCAGATCGCGTGGGTAATCAGCATTCACTGCAGTCTTCCTATCTGGAGCGTTGCGGTCACTGCGTGCCGGATAATCGACGGCTACGCGACCGGGATGAGTAATTGTATACAAAGTTAATTGCTGTTTGTAAATCGACTTTTCATCATTTTCTTCGCGGTGCGTGGCCATGGAAAAATTGACCGGATGGCCAGCAATGCGCGCGGGTTGTGCCGTGATTACTAACTGGGGATGGGGTGAATAGTGAACCGCTTTGGTGCGTTTCGAGTATGGCTACTGGATTTATTGTGTACAATTTTTGATTAAAGTGTTTTATATTATGGCTGCGTGCTATCCTGCCATCGCGTCGGTGCACTGCGACGAGCCGATTTCAACAAAGTAGAGGAGGTGTGATGTTCGCCGGGCGCTGGCCGCTACGAGCATCCGAAACCCATGGGACGATTGACTACACACGTACTGGATGCCGCACATGGCTGCCCAGGCAGTGACATCAAGGTCGAGCTGTACCGCGTCGAAGGCGCGCAGCTGGAACTGATCAACACCGTTACCACCAACCACGATGGCCGTTGCGATGCACCGGTGCTGCAGGGCGATGATTACCGCACGGGCGTCTATCAACTGCACTTCCATGCCGGCGACTACTACCGCGCCCGTGGCGTGAAACTGCCGGATACCGCATTTCTCGATGTGGTCGTGCTGCGCTTCGGCATCGATGCCGGTCAGGAGCATTACCACGTGCCGCTGCTGATTTCTCCCTACAGCTACTCCACCTACCGCGGTAGCTGATGATTGGCGGGCCGTCCGCCAGACGAATGCTTGTCACCCTCAGACTCGTTTGAGTCCTTACGCCCGCTCACACTGCGGGCTTTTTTTTGCGCGAATGTTTTTGCCAAGGCTAAGACCTGTCCAATGTTGTTGTGTGGTCAGGTGACGCCCAGGGGGGAGGGTGCTTGGGGGCACCAAGTTGGATGAACTCCATGGCGCTGCGTGCGGATCCTACCGATGCACGTTGACGTAGTTCCAATGCAAATCTGGGACTGATAGCTGTCAGTCAACAGAAACGCTGCGGCTGCTTTTGCAGGGGCGCGGGTGTTTTGCCTGATCGGGCTGCTGCTACCAAAGATCTTCGCGGACAAGTCCGCTCCCACAGAACACAGACAGTGCTTTTGTGGGAGCGGACTTGTCCGCGAAGCTTTTGTTCTGAATGACTGACTACGGCGATGAGCTTTTGATCATCGCCTCGAGCGTGTCGTCAGAGGAAGGCGAACTTGGCGATGAAGATGACGCACAGCACGTACAGGCTCAGCGATACCTTGTCGCGCTGGCCGGTGAGCAGCTTGAGCGTGGCGTAGGTGAGAAAGCCCAGGGCGATGCCGTTGGCGATGGAGAAGGTCAGCGGCATCATCACCACCGTGACGATGGCCGGAATGGTGTCGGTGTGATCCTTCCAGTCGATGTGCGCCATGCCGCTCATCATCAGCATCGCCACGTAGATCAGCGCGCCCGCGGTGGCATAGGCGGGAATCATGCCGGCCAGTGGCGCAAAGAACATCGCGGCGAGGAACAGCAGGCCGACGGTGATGGCGGTCAGGCCGGTGCGGCCCCCGGCGGCGACGCCCGAAGCGCTCTCGACGTAACTGGTCACCGGCGGGCAGCCAACCATCGCGCCCACGACGCTGGAGGTGGAGTCGGCTTTCAGTGCCTTGGAGAGATTGTGGATCTTGCCGTCTTCGTCTACCAGGTTGGCGCGATGCGCCACACCCATCAGGGTGCCGGCGGTGTCGAACATGTTCACGAACAGGAAGGCCAGGATCACGCTGATCATCGCCACATTGAACGCGCCGGCGATGTCCATCGCCAGGAAGGTCGGCGCCAGGCTCGGCGGCATCGACACCAGACCGCCATATTCCACCAGGCCCAGGGCCCAGCCGATGGCGGTCACGCCGAGCATGCTGAACAGGATCGCGCCAAACACGTTGCGATGACTGAGCACGGCGATCAGCAGGAAGCACACGGCTGCGAGCAGCGCCGTCGGATTGCCGAACGAGCCCATGGTCAGCAGGGTCGCCGGGCTGTCGACGACGATGCCGGCGGTCTTCAGGCCGATGAGGCCGAGAAACAGGCCGACCCCGGCGCCCATGGCGAAGCGCAGGCTCATCGGGATGCTGTTGAGCAGCCATTCGCGAATCTTCGACAAGCTCATGATCATGAACAGCACACCGGAGATGAACACTGCGCCCAATGCGATCTGCCAGCTGTAGCCCATCTCGCCGACGACCGTGTAGGTGAAGAAGGCATTCAGCCCCATGCCCGGCGCCAGACCGACCGGCCAGTTGGCGTACAGGCCCATCAGGAAGCAGCCAAGGGCTGCGCCGATGCAGGTGGCGACGAAGGCGGCGCCATGGTCGATGCCGGCGCCGGCCATGATGTTGGGGTTGACGAAAATGATGTAGGCCATGGTGACGAAGGTCGTCAGGCCCGCCAGCAGTTCGGTCTTTATGGTGGTGCGGTGCTCGGTCAGTTTGAAGAAGCGGTCGAGCAGGCCACCCCTTGCCAGTTGATTCGCGTGTTGTTCTTGTTTGACGCTTTCCACAGCGGGTACTCCTCATCTCTCTTGTTGTGTACCGCCCAGAGCGTTGCGCAAGAACAATGCTCTCTGAGGCAGGCGGTGTCTTTGGTGGTGCTTCCTGGCTAAGTTGTTGACCGAGCGGTCAAGAAGTCACTCAGGCGCGATTATGATGTTGTATACAAAAAATGCAATTAATGTTTTTAATGTTGCATTAATCGCACCAGTCGTACGGTCTGGCCCGGATGCGCACGGATTAGGCGACAATCATTCTGGAATCTGCTTTAAATTCTTTAAAAACAATAAGATAGATGGGTTGCGGGTTTGACGCTTTTACTCGCGTACGCATCGATCCATCGGATAAGGAAACCCTTAGCTGCTAACGAACTGACAACGCAGCTATATATAAGGAAAGAATTTGATCTTCGGCACTCACCCTGGTCAGCGAGCGGCCGATAGCAGCTATGACGTCATACAACGCATGGTGTAGTGGCGGATTGACTTGTGTACAATTGCCTCCATTCTTTTCTGATGTTTTTTCGCTCGGTGCTTGTCAGCTACCGGGTAGAACACAGTAGAGTCGCACTGTCGCCGACTCTCATTGACGCGAGCCAGAATGAACGATCAATTGCAGCCTCTGAAGAAGCAGCCGCGCGCGGGTAAAAGCAGCCGCAGCGGGACTCAGGACGATGTCGTATATGCCCACATTTTCGATGCGATTCTTGAGCAACGCCTGGCGCCCGGCACCAAGCTGAGCGAAGAGGCGCTGGGTGAGATCTTCGGCGTCAGCCGCACCATCATTCGTCGCGCCTTGTCGCGCCTGGCCCATGAGGGCGTGGTGCTGCTGCGGCCGAATCGCGGTGCGGTGGTGGCCAGCCCTAGCGTTGAAGAGGCCCGGCAGATTTTCTATGCACGTCGTCTGGTCGAGCGTGCCATCACCGAGCTGGCCGTCGAGCACGCCACCGCTGAACAGCTCGCTGAGCTACGGCAGATGGTCAAGGACGAACAGGACAGCTTCTCCCGTGGAGATCGTGGTGCGGGTATCCGTCTGTCCGGCGAGTTCCACCTGAAACTGGCCGAAGCCGCACGTAATGCGCCGCTGGTCAGCTTCCAGCGCAGCCTGGTGTCGCAGACTTCGCTGATCATTGCCCAGTACGAAAGCGGCAGCCGTTCGCATTGCTCCTACGACGAACACAATCAGCTGATCGACGCCATCGAGGCGCGCGATACCGAGCGTGCTGTGCACCTGATGATGCATCACATGGACCATATCGACAGCAAGCTGAACCTGGACGAGGAAAGCGCCTCGGACGACCTGCACGCGGTGTTCTCGCATCTGTTGCAGACGAAGAAGAAGCCCGGCCGCAACGCTGCCAATCGCTGATTCGCCACTCTGAAATGAAAGCCCCGATGTTCGCGCATCGGGGTTTTTTCGTTGTGGAGACGATGTAGCTGAGGCGAGGCGCATTTGTAGGAGCGAATTCATTCGCGATGCTGTCGAGCATGGCTTGCAGCCTGATCGCGGATAAATCCGCTCCTACGAGAGCGGTAAGGCCCTCGCCTCGGTGATCCGTGCTGAGTTGATCGCCGGCAAGCCGGCTTCTACGCGATCGTGCCTCTTGGTGAAAGTCCCGCTCAAATCTGTAGGAGCGAATTTATTCGCGATGCTGTCGAGCATGGCTTACAGCCTGATCGCGGATAAATCCGCTCCTACAAGGGCGCGCAGATCATCGGTCTCAGCTGCGCTGGTGTACCGAGACGCCGGCCGCGAAGGTCTCTTTCACGGCGCGGTCGTCGCCGAGCATGGTCAGGGCGAACAGGCGTTCTTCCAGGCTCCTGGCCTGCTGCATGCGGTAGCTGATCAGCGGCGTGGCGTTGTAGTCCAGCACCAGGAAGTCGGCGTCCTTGCCGGGCAGGAAGTTGCCCAGCTTGTCGTCCAGATACAGCGCATTGGCGCCGCCCAGGGTGGCCAGGTACAGCGACTTGAACGGGTCGAGCTTCTTGCCCTGCAGCTGCATCACCTTGTACGCCTCGTTCAGCGACTGCAACTGACTGAAGCTGGTACCGGCGCCGACGTCGGTACCCAGGCCGACGCGCACGCCATGAGCTTCCAGCTTGTTCAGATCGAACAGGCCACTGCCGAGGAATAGGTTGGACGTCGGGCAGAAGGCCACCGCCGAGCCGGTTTCCGCCAGGCGCTTGCACTCGTCGTCGCACAGGTGCACGCCATGGGCGAACACCGCGCGCGGGCCGATCAGCCTGTGGTGGTCGTAGACGTCGAGGTAGCCCTTGCGCTCGGGGAACAGTTCCTTGACCCATTCGATTTCCTTGCGGTTCTCGGACAGGTGGGTGTGCATGTACAGGTCCGGGTACTCGCCCAGCAGCTTGCCGGTCAGCTCCAGTTGCTCCGGCGTACTGGTCGGGGCGAAGCGCGGGGTGACGGCATAGTGCAGGCGGCCCTTGCCGTGCCAGCGCTCGATCAGGGCCTTGCTCTCGGCGTAGCCGGACTCGGCGGTGTCGGTCAGGTAGTCCGGGGCGTTGCGATCCATTAACACCTTGCCGGCGATCATGCGCAGGTTGAGCTTGTCGGCCTGCTCGAAGAAAGCATCCACCGACTGCGGGTGCACGCTGCCGAACACCAGGGCGGTGGTGGTGCCGTTGCGCAGCAGTTCCTTGAGGAAGATCGCCGCCACGTCGCTGGCATGCGCCTTGTCTTCGAACTGCCGCTCGGTAGGGAAGGTGTAGGTGTTGAGCCAGTCCAGCAGTTGCTCGCCGTAGGAGGCGATCATGCCGGTCTGCGGGTAGTGGATGTGGGTGTCGATAAAGCCGGGGGTGATCAGTGCGTCGCAGTAGTGCTGGATCTCGATGCCGGCCAGCTTCGGCAGCAGCTCGGCAGCCGCGCCGACCTGGGCGACTTTGCCGTTTTCGATCAGCAGGATGCCGTCCTCGAAATATTCATAGGACTGCTCGACACCGACCACGGCCGGGTCGGCGAGGCTGTGCAGGATGGCGGCGCGGTAGGCTTTGCGGGTGTTGCTCATTGTTCGAATCTCGTGCGTGGGATGCGCTGGGCGCATCATAAAAATGGGTGTGGTGCGCATAGCGCACCAAGAATCAGGATCGGCGAGAGGCCGGTAGCAGCTTGGCCACGCTGGATTCGCCTTTCTTCACGTCCTGACCGGCTCTTTTTTCACCAAACAGGGCGTTATAGGTGGCAATTACCTCGCCGGCGATGGACACGGCGATTTCCACTGGCAGCTTGCCTTTCACCTCGGGTAGGCCCATGGGGCAGCGCATACGCGCCATCAGGGTGTCCGCGAAGCCGCGTTCGCGCAGGCGATGCTCGAACTTGACGCGCTTGGTCTTCGAGCCGATCAGGCCGTAGTAGGCGAAGTCGCCGCGTTTGAGGATCGCCGCGGTCAGCTCCAGGTCGAGCTGGTGATTGTGGGTCATGACGATGTAGTAGCTGCCGGGCGGCATGTTCTCCACCTCGTCGACCACTTCGTCACCCACGATCTTCTCCACGCCGGCGGGGATGTGCTCGGGAAATTCGTTCTCCCGCGAGTCGATCCAGCGCACCTTGCACGGCAGGCTGGCGAGCAGTGGCACCAGCGCGCGGCCGACATGGCCGGCACCGAACACGGCGATCTGTGCCTGCGGCTGGCCCATGGGCTCGAACAGCAGCACGGTGGCGCCGCCACAGCACTGGCCGAGGCTGGCGCCGAGGGAGAAACGCTCCAGGCGCGTGTCCTGGCTGCGGCTGGCGAGCATCTCTCGCGCCATCTCCATGGCCTTGTATTCCAGATGGCCGCCACCGATGGTTTCGAAGATGCGTTCGGCGGTGACCACCATCTTCGAGCCGGCATTACGCGGCGTCGAGCCGCGTTCTTCGATGATGGTCACCAGAACGCAGGCTTCACCTTTTTGCTGCAGCTCGGCGAGGGCGCTGATCCAGCTCATTTGCTCAGCCTCCAGGAAGGCGTGGTCTGTCCCGGGCGCGGCAGGCGCCAGTTGCTCGGCGACGGATCGAGAATCGGCTCCGGCGCCGGGCGAGCGGGGCGGTTATTCGGTTCGGTGTGTTTTGTCATTGTTGTACACCTCTTTGCTTCGGGTCGTAGCCCGGATGCAATCCGGGGCAGGGTCCCCCCGGATTTCATCCGGGCTACGAATCAGGCCGGTTCGACCTCGGCAGCTTTGGCTGCCTTGCTCTGTGCTTTCAACTTGCGCATCTGCTCCACGCCCCAAAGCACGCGCTCAGGCGTGGCCGGGGCGTCGATCTGCGGCTGCACCTTGTAGTCCGCCAGGCTGGCCACGGCGTCCTTGAGAGCGCACCAGGCGGCGATGCCGAGCATGAATGGCGGCTCGCCCACGGCCTTGGAGTGGAACACGGTGTCTTCCGGGTTCTTGCGGTTCTCCACCAGCTTCACGCGCAGGTCGATGGGCATGTCGGCAATGGCCGGGATCTTGTAGCTGGCCGGGCCGTTGGTCATCAGCTTGCCCTTGGCGTTCCACACCAGCTCTTCCATGGTCAGCCAGCCCATGCCTTGGACGAATGCGCCTTCCACCTGGCCGATGTCGATGGCCGGGTTCAGCGAGTCACCGACGTCATGCAGGATGTCGCCACGCAGCATGCGGTATTCGCCGGTCAGGGTGTCGACCAGCACTTCCACGCAGGCCACGCCGTAGGCGTAGTAGTAGAAAGGACGGCCAGCCGCCTTGTCGCGATCGTAGTAGATCTTTGGGGTGCGATAGAAACCGGTCGAGGACAGCGAGACCTGACCGAAGTAGGCCTTCTGGATCATTTCCTCAAAGGACAGAAAGTGCTCGCGCACACGCACCTGCCCGTTGCGGAATTCGACGTCTTCCGGAGTGACCTTGTATTCACGCACCAGGAAGTCCACCAGGCGCTGCTTGATGGTTTCGGCTGCGTTCTTCGCCGCCATACCATTGAGGTCGGCGCCGCTGGAGGCGGCGGTCGGCGAGGTATTGGGCACCTTGTCGGTATTGGTGGCAGTGATCTGGATGCGCTCGATATCGACCTGGAACACTTCGGCGACGACCTGGGCCACCTTGGTGTTGAGGCCCTGGCCCATCTCGGTGCCGCCGTGGTTCAGGTGGATCGAACCGTCGGTGTAGATATGGATCAGCGCGCCGGCCTGGTTGAGGAAGGTGGCGGTGAAGCTGATGCCGAACTTCACCGGGGTCATCGCCAGGCCTTTCTTCAATACCGGGCTTTTGTTGTTGAACTCGATGATTTCGCGGCGGCGCCTGGCGTACTCGCAGCTTTGTTCCAGCTCGGCGGTCATCTCGTGGATGACGTTGTGCTCGACAGTCTGGTGGTAGTGGGTGACGTTGCGCTCGGTCTTGCCGTAGTAGTTGAGCTTGCGCACTTCCAGCGGGTCCTTGCCCAGGCTGCGCGCGACGGCGTCCATCACTTCCTCGATGGCGACCATGCCCTGTGGGCCGCCGAAGCCGCGGTAGGCGGTGTTCGACGCGGTGTTGGTCTTGCAGCGATGACCGTTGATGGTGGCGTTGCCGAGGAAGTAGGCGTTGTCCGAGTGGAACATGGCGCGGTCGACGATGGAGCCGGACAGGTCCGGCGAGTAGCCGCAGTTGCCGGCCAGGTCCATCTCGATGCCGTGCAGCAGGCCGTCGTCATCGAAGCCGACGTCGTACTCGACGTAGAAGGGGTGACGCTTGCCGGTCATGCTCATGTCTTCCATGCGCGGCAGGCGCATCTTGGTCGGTCGGCCGGTGAGGTGGGCGATCACCGCGCACAGGCAGGCCGGGCCGGCGGCCTGGGTTTCCTTGCCGCCGAAGCCACCGCCCATGCGGCGCATGTCGATGACGATCTTGTTCATCGGCACGCCGAGCACTTCGGCCACCAGCTTCTGCACCTCGGTGGGGTTTTGCGTCGAGGTGTAGACCAACATGCCGCCATCTTCTGTGGGCATCACCGAGGAAATCTGGGTTTCCAGGTAGAAGTGTTCCTGGCCACCGATATGCAGGGTGCCCTGCAGGCGACGCGGGGCGTTGGCCAACTTGCTGGCCGAGTCGCCGATGCGGTGGGTGTGGCTGGCGAGCACGAAATGCTTCTTGCGGTACGCCTCGACCACATCGAGCACCGCCTCCAGGTCTTCGTACTCGACGATGGCGGCCATGGCCGCCTTGCGCGCGGTTTCCAGACTGTCGGCGGCCACCGCCAGCACCACCTGACCAACGTACTCCACCTTGCCGTCGGCCAGCAGCGGATCACCGGCGACCACCGGGCCGATATCCAGCTGGCCCGGCACGTCATCCTTGGTGATGGCGATGGCCACGCCCGGAAACTCGTAGCAGGGGCGGGTGTCGATGCGCAGGATGCGCGCATGGGCGCGATCCGACTGGCGCGCATAGACGTGCAGCTGGTTGGGAAACTCCAGGCGGTCGTCGACATAGACCGCTTCGCCGGATACGTGCTTGTCCGCGCTCTCGTGCTTGACGCTGCGGCCGACGCCGCTGGCCATGCCGGCGCGGAACAGGGCGGCCAGCTCTTCCTGGGATTTGTGTTCGATATGACTGGACATCTTCGCCTCCAAAACTTCGCATGCCGCCGGGCGGGCCGACAGCGGATCAATTCACTGCACGCTTACGCGTAAGCGGTAACCCGGGTTTCGATCTCGGGCGACTGCTGCTCCAGAAAGAACTTGCGCAGCAGGTTCTGGGCAGTGAGCAGGCGGTATTCCTTGCTGGCGCGGAAATCCGACAGCGGGGTGAAGTCCTCGCCCAGCGCTTCGCAGGCGCGTTCGATCACGCCGGGATACCAGGCCGAGCCGACCAGGGCCGCTTCGCAGGCGCTGGCGCGTTTGGGGATGGCGGCCATACCGCCGAAGGCGATGCGCGCGTCTGTCACCAAGCCGTCGACGATGGTCAGGTTGAAGGCCGCGCAGACGGCGGAGATGTCGTCGTCCAGGCGCTTGGACACCTTGTAGGCACGGAACGCCTGGTTGGCCTGCTTGCGCGGCACGATGATCTTCTCGATAAATTCGGCTTCCTGGCGCGCGGTCACCTTGTAGTCGAGGAAGTAGTCCTGCAGCGGCAGGATGCGTCGGGTGTTGCCCTGGCGCAGGGCGATCTGCGCGCCGAGGGCGATCAGCAGCGGCGGGGCGTCGCCGATGGGCGAGGCGTTTCCGATGTTGCCGCCCAGGGTGCCCTGGTTGCGGATCTGCAGCGAGGCGAAGCGGTGCAGCAGCTCGCCGAAGTCCGGGTATTCGCGTGACAGCGCTTCGTAGCAGTCGGACAGCGCCGCGGCAGCACCGATCTCGATGGCGCTGTCGGTCACTTCGATGCGCTTCATGTCCTCGATATGGCCGACGTAGATCATCACCGGCAGCTCGCGATGGAACTGGGTGACCTCCAGGGCCAGGTCGGTGCCGCCAGCCAGCAGACGCGCCTCCGGATTGGCGGTGTAGAGATCGGCTAGGTCAGCTACGGTCAGTGGCACCAGGCAGCGCTTGTCGCCGCTATTGAGCTCGGCCGTCTCGCGCGGAGCGATGGTCTTGAGGCGGGCCACGGTATCGCTTTCGAAGGCATCGAACTGGTCCGGCTGTTTCTGGCAGCAGGCCTGCTCGGCGGCGTCGATGATCGGGCGGTAGCCGGTGCAGCGGCACAGGTTGCCAGCCAGAGCCTCCATGGTTTGGCCTTTGTCATAGCCCGTGGAGTTCTTCTGCAGGGCAAACAGCGACATGATGAAGCCAGGGGTGCAGAAGCCACATTGCGAGCCGTGGCAGTCGACCATCGCCTGCTGCACGCTGTGCAGCTTGCCCTGGTGCTTGAGGTCTTCGACGGTGATCAGCTGCTTGCCGTGCAGGCTGGAGACGAAGGTCAGGCAGGAATTGAGGGTGCGATAGCGTACGCGGTCGCCGTCGAGCTCGCCCACCACCACGGTGCAGGCACCGCAGTCGCCGGAGGCGCAGCCTTCCTTGGTTCCGGTTTTGCCGACGTACTCACGCAGGTAGTTGAGCACGGTGACGTTGGGGTCCAGGGCATGCTCTGTGCGCAGCTCCCGGTTGAGTAAAAACTGGATCAAGGACGACCTCCAGGCACTTTATTGTTATGAATCGGTGGCTCGCCGGGTACTGAGCACGCGTTGCAAGGCCCGGACGTGTTTGGCCATGGAGGCAATCTAAGGTTTTCTGACTTTTGGGTCAACAAATATTTGACTTGAAAGTCAGCTGTTTTAATGCTGCTTGGTAATCAGCCGAACAGCCTTGAGTATGCCCCCGGATTTACGCCTTTGCGCCCGTTGACTGGCGAGGGATCGTACATTGACGGCACGTGCTCCCTTTTGGCCGCCGTGCACATCGCAGCGCGTACGGGAGGACGCTTGGCCCGGTAGCGCCCTGTGTTACACTTCGCGCTTGTTTTTTCAGCCTCCACCCAGCCGTGGCGGGGCTCCCAGACTCGACTGCCTGCCCCTGGATCGACGCAAATAAGGAATGTCATGACGTTCAAGGCCCCGGACAGCCTCGCCGAGCAAATCGCCCGCTACCTGGCCGAACGCATCATTCGCGGTGAGCTCAAGGAGCGCGAACGCATTCAGGAGCAGAAAGTCACCCAGGCGCTGAACGTCAGCCGTGGTTCGGTGCGCGAAGCGCTGCTGATTCTCGAGCGCCGCCACCTGATCGTGATCCTGCCGCGCCGCGGCGCCCAGGTCAGCGAACTGACTGCGCACCACGTCACCAGCCTTTATGCACTGAGCATCGAGTTGTACATCATGCTGGCCCGCGCGGTGATCGAGCGCTGGCAGACGGAAACCGACCTGACGCCCTTCATCGACATCCAGCGCCGCCTGCAGGACAGCCTCGAGCGCGGCGATATCGGTGCCTTCGTCGATAACAGCTTCGATGTGATGCGTGCGGCTTTTCCTTTCGCTGACAATCCTTACCTGCAGGAAACCCTGGAGAATCTGCTGCCGGCCATCAGCCGCACCTACCACCTGGCGCTGGAACGGCGCAAAGGTGAGATGGGCCAGTTCATGAACACCTTCGCCAGCCTGCTGCAGGCAATTATCGCGCGCGACCCCGTGCGTGCCCGCGAGGTGCTGCAGGCCTATGGCGAGCACAATTGCCAGCTGGTGCTGGCGACCCTGGCCGAGCGTTAAGCCCAGATGCGCCTGAAGAGCATCAAGCTGGCGGGCTTCAAGTCCTTCGTCGACCCGACGACGGTGAGCTTTCCCAGCAACATGGCGGCGGTGGTCGGCCCCAACGGTTGCGGCAAGTCGAACATCATCGATGCCGTGCGCTGGGTGATGGGCGAAAGCTCGGCGAAGAACCTGCGTGGCGAGTCGATGACCGACGTCATCTTCAACGGCTCCAACACGCGTAAGCCGGTGACCCAGGCCTCCATCGAGCTGATCTTCGACAACAGCGACAACTCGCTGGTGGGCGAGTACGCCGCCTTTGCCGAGATTTCCATCCGCCGCCGGGTGACCCGCGACGGGCAGAACACCTATTTCCTCAATGGCACCAAGTGTCGGCGCCGCGATATCACCGACATCTTCCTCGGCACCGGCCTGGGGCCGCGCAGCTACTCGATCATCGAGCAGGGCATGATCAGCAAGCTGATCGAGGCCAAGCCCGAGGAGCTGCGCAACTTCATCGAGGAAGCCGCCGGCATCTCCAAGTACAAGGAGCGCCGCCGCGAGACCGAGAACCGCATCCGCCGCACCCAGGAAAACCTGGCGCGCCTGACCGACCTGCGCGAGGAGCTGGAGCGCCAGCTCGAACGTCTGCACCGGCAGGCCCAGGCGGCGGAGAAATATCAGGAATACAAGGCCGAGGAGCGTCAGCTCAAGGCCCAGCTGCTCGCCCTGCGCTGGCAGACCCTGAACCAGCAGGTCGGCAGTCGCGAGCAGGTGATCGGCGACCAGGAAGTCGCTTTCGAGGCCCTGGTGGCCGAGCAGCGCAGCGCCGATGCTGCCATCGAGCGCCTGCGCGACGGTCATCACGAGCTCTCAGAGCGTTTCAACCTGGTGCAGGGGCGCTTCTATTCGGTCGGTGGCGATATCGCCCGCGTCGAGCAGAGCATCCAGCATGGCCAGCAGCGCTTGCGCCAGTTACAGGACGACCTGCGCGAGGCAGAAAAGGCGCGCCTGGAAACCGAATCGCACCTCGGCCACGACCGCACGCTGCTGGCCACTCTGGGCGAGGAACTGGAAATGCTCCTGCCCGAGCAGGAAATGACCGCAGCGGCAGCCGAGGAATCCGCCGCCAGCCTGGAAGAGGCCGAAACCGGCACGCACGGCTGGCAGGAGCAGTGGGACGGCTTCAACCAGCGCAGCGCCGAACCGCGTCGTCAGGCCGAAGTGCAGCAGTCGCGCATCGCCCAGCTGGAGCAGAGCCTGGAGCGCCTGGCTGAACGCCAGCGCCGTCTGAATGAAGAATTGCAGCAACTGGCGGCCGACCCGGAAGACGCCGCCATTCTCGAACTGAACGAACAGCTTGCCGCCGGCGAGCTGGAACACGAAGCGCTGCAGCTGGCTGAAGAACAGCAGGCCGAGCGCCTGCAGCAACTGCGCGAGGACCTGCAGCAAGCCGGCCAGGCCCAGCAGCAGGCGCAAGGTGAGCTGCAACGCCTGAGCGGCCGCCTGGCGTCGCTGGAGGCGCTGCAACAGGCTGCCCTCGATCCGGGGCAGGGCGCAGGCGACTGGCTGCGCGAGCAGAACCTGCTGCAGCGTCCACGCCTGGCCGAAGGCCTGCGCGTCGAGTCCGGCTGGGAGCTGGCGGTCGAGACCGTGCTCGGGGCTGACCTGCAAGCTGTGCTGCTGGATGATTTCGCCGGCCTGGATTTCTCTGCGCTGGAGCAGGGCGAGCTGCGTTTGGCCAGCCCCGCCAGTGGCGGCGCCCGACGCGCCGGCAGCCTGCTGGACAAGATCGAGTCGAGCCACGACCTGTCGCCCTGGCTGGCCGGCGTGCGCCCGATGGAGTCGCTGGAGCAGGCACTGGCGGCCCGCGCGCAACTGGCCGAAGGCGAAAGCCTGATCAGCCGCGATGGCTACTGGGTCGGCCGGCATTTTCTGCGCGTGCGTCGTGCTGCCGAAGCCGACAGCGGCGTGTTGGCTCGTGGCCAGGAGCTGGAGCGCCTGCAACTTGAGCGCGAGGAGCGCGAAGCGGCCCTGGCGCAACTGGATGAACGCCTGCTGGCGCTGCGCGACCAACAGCGTCTTCAGGAAGAGCAGCGCGAGCAGCAGCGCCGTCAGGGACAGGTGCTCGCGCGGCAGCTGGCCGAGCTGAAGGCGCAGCTGTCCGCCAGCCAGGCCAAGGCCGAGCAGTTGGGCCTGCGCCGTCGTGGTCTGCAGGACGAGCTGCAGGAAGCGGCCGAGCAGCGCGAGATCGAGCAGGAACAACTGGGTGAATCGCGCCTGCAACTGCAGGACGCGCTGGACGCCATGGCCCTGGATAACGAGCAGCGCGAAAGCCTGCTGGCCAGCCGCGACAGCCTGCGCGAGCGCCTCGATCGTGTGCGCCAGGAAGCCCGCCAGCACAAGGATCATGCGCACCAGTTGGCGGTGCGGGTCGGCTCGCTCAAGGCGCAGCACGACTCCACTCGCCAGGCGCTGGAGCGCCTGGAGATGCAGGCCGAGCGTCTGCACGAAAGACGCGAGCAACTGTCGCTGAATCTGGAAGAGGGCGAGGCGCCGCTGGAAGAGCTGCGCATCAAGCTCGAAGAGTTGCTAGAACGGCGCATGGCGGTGGACGACGAGCTGCGTCAGGCGCGCCTGGCGCTGGAAGATGCCGACCGCGAATTGCGTGACGCCGAGAAACGCCGCACCCAGGCCGAGCAGCAGGCGCAATTGCTGCGCAGCCAGCTGGAGCAGCAGCGCATGGACTGGCAGTCGCTCAATGTGCGGCGCAAGGCCCTGGCCGACCAGCTCGCCGAGGACAACTACGACCTGCACGGGGTGATCGCCACCTTGCCGGCCGAAGCCAGCGAGAGCGCCTGGGAAGAGGAGCTGGAGCGCGTGGCCGCGCGTATCGCCCGTCTCGGGCCGATCAACCTGGCCGCCATCGACGAGTACCAGCAGCAGTCCGAGCGCAAGCGCTACCTGGATGCGCAGGACGCTGACCTGGTCGAAGCGCTGGAAACCCTGGAGAACGTCATCCGCAAGATCGACAAGGAAACGCGCAACCGTTTCAAGGACACCTTCGATCAGATCAATGGCGGTTTGCAGGCACTCTTTCCAAAAGTTTTCGGTGGCGGCAGCGCTTATTTGGAACTCACCGGCGAAGATTTACTCGATACCGGTGTAACCATCATGGCGCGGCCACCGGGCAAGAAGAACAGCACCATTCATTTGCTCTCCGGTGGAGAGAAGGCGTTGACCGCCTTGGCGCTGGTGTTTTCCATCTTCCAGCTCAATCCGGCGCCTTTCTGCATGTTGGACGAAGTGGATGCACCGCTGGACGATGCCAACGTCGGGCGCTATGCGCGACTGGTCAAGGAAATGTCGGCAACGGTGCAGTTCATCTATATCACCCACAACAAGATCGCCATGGAAATGGCCGATCAATTGATGGGGGTCACCATGCACGAGCCGGGCTGCTCGCGTCTGGTGGCAGTGGATGTCGAGGAGGCGCTGGCGATGGTGGAGGCGTGATGGCAGAGCGCCGTGGGATTAACTGAATATAGGCACAACCTTATGTTGCTCCCTGTGTAAAGTTGCCTTTCGTCGTGCTAGCTTATTGCCCACTTTTGTTACACGCGGCAAACGTCAGATAGAACATGAAGTTGGCGCCGCGTTTTATAGTCGAGTTGTGATCCGATTGATTGGATCTTTTTTTCACCAGAATTGTTAAGGGTCAGGTATTTCATGGAATTCGGTCTGCGCGAGTGGCTGATCGTTATTGGCATCATCGTTATCGCTGGCATTCTTTTCGACGGCTGGCGCCGTATGCGCGGAGGCAAGGGCAAACTCAGATTCAAGCTCGATCGCAGCTTCGCCAACATGCCGGACGATGACAGTGATCCGGACCTGCTCAGCCCGCCGCGTGTGGTCAATCGCGACCACGAACCGCAGCTTGATGAAGAAGACCTGCCGTCGATGAGTGCCAAGGACCTGCCGCGCCGCTCGCGCAACGAGCCGCAGCAGGGTGACCTCAACCTGGCAGTCGACGAGCCGGTACCGACCTTGCTCAACCCGGTCGATGAGGTCGAGCCGAGAGAGCCGAAGAAGCCTGCCAAGCCAGCTGTCGATGCCGCGCCGGTGGAAGAAGTGCTGGTGATCAACGTGGTCGCCCGTGACGACTTCGGCTTCAAAGGCCCGGCGCTGCTGCAGAACATTCTGGAAAGCGGTCTGCGTTTCGGCGAGATGGACATCTTCCACCGCCACGAGAGCATGGCCGGCAACGGCGAGGTGCTGTTTTCCATGGCCAACGCGCTCAAGCCTGGCACCTTCGATCTGGACGATATCGAAGGTTTCAGCACCCGCGCGGTGAGCTTCTTCCTCAGCCTGCCTGGCCCGCGTCATCCCAAGCAGGCCTTCGACGTCATGGTCGCTGCTGCACGCAAGCTGGCCCACGAACTGGGCGGCGAACTGAAGGACGACCAGCGCAGCGTGATGACCGCGCAGACCATCGAACACTACCGCCAGCGCATCGTCGAGTTCGAGCGCCGGCAGCTGACCCAGAAACGCTAACAGCAGCGGCAAGCTGCAAGCCTCAAGCTGCAAGCCACGCGCTTGGCTTGAGGCTTTTTTGTTCTTGCCGCTTGGAGCTTGTCGCTTGAGGCTTATGTGATGACCGACGCCGCCCAACGTATTTCCGAACTGCGCCACGAACTGGACGCGCACAACTACCGTTACTACGTGCTGGACGAGCCGAGCGTGCCCGATGCCGAGTACGACCGCCTGTTCCGCGAGCTGCAGGCGCTGGAGGCCGAGCATCCGGAACTGGTAACGCCCGAGTCGCCGACCCAGCGCGTCGGCGGTGAAGCCCTCAGCGCCTTCGGCGAGGTGCGTCACGAAGTACCGATGCTCAGTCTGGGCAACGCCTTTGAGGAAGACGACCTGCGTGCCTTCGACCGCAGTGTGCAGACCGGCCTTGGCGTGCAGGGCGGTGATCTGTTCGGCGGTGGCGCCGAGATCGATTACAGCTGCGAACCCAAACTCGACGGCCTGGCCGTCAGCCTGCGCTACGAGAACGGCCAACTGGTGCGCGGCGCCACGCGCGGCGACGGCAGCACCGGCGAGGACATCACCAGCAACGTGCGCACCATCCGCAACGTGCCGCTCAAGTTGCAGGGCGAGGGCTGGCCGCAGGTGCTGGAAGTGCGTGGTGAGGTGTTCATGCCCAAGTCCGGCTTCGAGGTACTCAATGCGCGGCAGGCCGAGATTGGCGGCAAGACCTTCGCCAACCCGCGCAACGCCGCTGCCGGCAGCCTGCGTCAGCTCGATCCGAAGATCACTGCCAGCCGCCCACTGGAGTTCTGCTGCTATGGCGTCGGCCAGGTCAGCGGTGAGCTGCCGGGCACCCAGGTGGCCATGCTGAAGCAACTTAAGGCCTGGGGCGTGCCTGTCAGTCGCGAACTGAAGCTGGCCAAAGGCGTCGAGGCCTGCCTGGACTACTACCGCGATATTGGTGAGCGGCGCATGAGTCTGGCGTATGACATCGATGGCGTGGTGTTCAAGGTCAACAATATCGAGGACCAGCAACAGCTGGGCTTCCGCGCGCGTACGCCGCACTGGGCCATCGCCCACAAGTTTCCCGCGCAGGAAGAACTCACCGAGTTGCTCGATGTGGAATTTCAGGTTGGCCGTACCGGTGCGGTGACGCCGGTGGCACGTTTGAATCCGGTCAAGGTGGCGGGCGTGATGGTGGCCAATGCCACCCTGCACAACATGGACGAGGTGGCGCGCCTGGGCGTGATGATCGGCGATACGGTGATCATTCGACGCGCTGGCGACGTGATTCCACAGGTGATGGCCGTGGTACCCGAGCGTCGCCCGGAAAACGCGCGTCCGGTGCACATTCCCGAGCAATGCCCGGTGTGCGGTTCAGCAGTGGAACGCACGCAACTGATCAAGCGCAGTAAGGGTAAGGAGTCGCTCAGCGAAGGTTCGGTATACCGCTGCGTCGGTCGCCTGAGCTGTCAGGCTCAGCTCAAGCAGGCCATCATCCACTTCGTCTCGCGCCGCGCCATGGATATCGACGGCCTCGGCGACAAGACCATCGAGCAATTGGTGGACGAGAAGCTGATCGGCTCGCCGGCCGACCTGTACAAGCTGACCTTCGATCAGATCATCGGTCTGGAAGGCTTTGCCGAGGTCTCCAGCAACAAGCTGCTGGCGGCCATCGAGGCCAGCAAGCGACCGACCTTGGCGCGCTTCATCTATGCCCTTGGCATCCCTGATGTAGGCGAGGAAACCGCCAAGGTACTGGCGCGTTCGCTAGCCTCGCTGCAGCGCGTGCGCCAGGCACTGCCGCAGGTGCTGACCTATCTGCCGGACATCGGTCTGGAAGTTGCGCACGAGATCCATAGCTTCTTCGAGGATGAACACAACCAGCAGGTGATCAGCGCCCTGCTGGGCGAATGCGGTCTTGAGTTGCAGGAAGAGGGTGAATTGAGCGCCGAATTCTCGGCCGTCGCCACGCTTGGCGGTATGCTCGACAAGCTGAACATCCCAACCGTCGGACCCGGTGCCGCGCAGAAGCTGGCGGAGCGTTTCGGCAGTCTGGAAGGCGTGCTTGGCGGCGACTGGCTGGATATGCGTCAGGCGCTACCGGAGAGGCAGGCCAAGGCCGTACGCGAGTTCTTCGACAATGCAAGCCATGCCCAACTCGCACGCGCTGTCGAACAGCAACTGCGTGAGTTCGGCATGCACTGGGAAAGCGAGAAGAAGGTTGCCGAGGGTCTGCCGCTGGCCGGTCAGACCTGGGTGCTGACCGGCACGCTGGAAGTGATGAGCCGCGACGTGGCCAAGGAAAAACTGGAAAGCCTGGGTGCCAAGGTGGCCGGCTCGGTCTCGGCCAAGACCCATTGTGTGGTGGCTGGCCCCGGTGCCGGCTCGAAGCTGGCCAAGGCCAGCGAGCTGGGGGTTAAGGTGCTGGACGAAGCGCAGTTCCTTGACAAGCTTAGGGCGTTGGGCATCGAGGCCTAGCGCGCTGCTGTTTGCGAGCAGAGCTCGCTCCTGGAGAGGGTGCGAGGACGCGCCATCGCGAATAAATTCGCTCCTACAGAGAACGGCGAAGGCGCGCCGTTTATGTAGGAGCGGCTTCAGCCGCGAAGCTGTCAGCATATGGCCCGGATGTGCGCCGTGCGAGCCGCTCAGTCACCGCCGGATTGAGTTCTGCTTACTGTAGGAGCGAATTTATTCGCGATTCTGGATTGATCCATCGCGAATAAATTCGCTCCTACAGATAACGCTGCAGACGCACCGCTCATGTAGGAGCGGCTTCAGCCGCGAAGCTGTCAGCATATGGCCGGACGTGCGCCGTGCGAGCCGCTCAATCACCGCCAGATTGAGTTCGGCTTACTGTAGGAGCGAATTTATTCGCGATTCTGTACTGATCCATCACGATTGAATTCGCGCCTACAGGCGGGCATGTATTCGCTTAGCCAGCGAAGCGCTGATCCAGATAGGCGATGATCGCCTTGGACTCGTACAGCCAGGTGCTCTGTCCGTTTTCTTCGATGCGCAGGCACGGCACTTTGATGCGCCCGCCTTGGCGCTCCAGGGCCTGGCGATGCTCGGCATCGTTCTTGGCATCGCGCAGTTGCACCGGCAGGTTGAGGCGGTGCAGGGTACGCCGCACCTTGACGCAAAACGGGCAGGCCTGGAACTGGTACAGCGCCAGGCCGGCCGTGGCGCGCTCGACTTCAGCTTGCGCCTCGGGGCTGCGCTTGAGCTTGCGCGGGCGGCTGATCCAGTCGCCGAACACGACCAGCTGGCCCAGGCCGATACGAAGGGCTTTGAGCAACATCTTTCTAACTCCTGAACGGCACGCCGCGAGCGGTACGCCAAACGTTGAAGATCTTGTGTCCTGACTGTCCGACGCTTAGCGCCGAGAGAAAAGGGTGTCAGGAAGGCGTCGCAGGGCGACTCTCACGGCAATGTGATGACGACCATTCACCGAAGTGAGCGGCCGTCGTCTTGAGCGGGAATCAGCGAACCAGATTGAGGAATTCGCCGCGGGTCGCCGGGTTGCTGCGAAATTCGCCGAGCATCACCGAGGTGACCATGGAGGAATTCTGCTTTTCCACGCCGCGCATCATCATGCACATATGCTGTGCTTCGATGACCACAGCTACGCCGAGCGCACCTGTGACCTGTTCGACCGCTTCGGCGATCTGCCGGCTGAGGTTTTCCTGGATCTGCAGGCGGCGTGCATACATGTCGACGATGCGCGCGACCTTGGACAGGCCAAGTACCTTGCCGTTGGGAAGGTAGGCCACGTGAGCTTTGCCGATGAATGGCAGCAGGTGATGCTCGCACAGCGAGTACAGCTCGATGTTCTTGACCAGCACCATTTCGCTGTTGTCGGAGCTGAACAGCGCGCCATTGGTGACTTCTTCCAATGTCTGCTGGTAGCCGCGGCAAAGGTACTGCATGGCCTTGGCGGCACGCTTGGGCGTGTCCAGCAGACCTTCGCGGGAGGCGTCTTCGCCGAGCTGGCCGAGGATGGCGGTGTAGTGTTGTTCCAGGGACATGGAAAATCCTGTTGGGTGTCGAATGGGCGCAGGGTAGGGCGCCATTATGAGCCTGACAAGAGTGTCAGGCGTCTATGCGCGTTTCGTCACTCGTCGCGACCATCCATCATGGTGCGCTTGAGGATGATGTACACCGCGCCGGTGCCGCCGTGCTTGGCCAGGCAGGAGCTGAAACCCAGCACCTGCGGGTGCTGGCGTAACCAGGTGTTGACGTGGCTCTTGATCATCGGCTTGCGCCCGTCCATGCGTACCGCCTTGCCGTGGGTGACGCGCACGCAGCGAATCTCCAGCTTGGTGGCTTCGGCGAGAAACTCCCAGAGCGTGTCGCGCGCTTTCTCGACGCTCATGCCGTGCAGATCGAGGCTACCGTCGAACGGAATCTGGCCAAGCTTGAGCTTGCGCATCTGGCCTTCCTGCATGCCGTTGGCAGCCCAGTACAGGGCGTCCTCGGCGCCGACGTCGATGACGAACTGGTCGGACAGGCCATCCACCTTGATTTCGCCCTGGCTGACAGTCGCCGCCTGGCGCAAGGTATTGAACTGCTTGCGATCGGGTTTGGGTTTGCCGGTGTCGGCGCGGTCGTGCTTGAGCGGCTTGACGCCGCGCAGCTCGGCCTGGAACAGGGAAAAGTCGTCGTCTTGCATCGGTGGCTCCGCGAAACAGACGCGTATTTTATGGCCTGTCATCCCGGCGGGCCATCGTTGCGCGACGTTAAACGCCGATTGGGGCCAATTTCTCTGTTGCCTGCGGTCGGTCAGTCGCGTTTTTTCTTCAGCGAGGGTGACAGGCTCAGGTCGCTGGGTCGCCGTAGACGTCGGCGGCAGCGGCGCCAGAAGGCGATGCCGGCCCACAGCAGGAACAGGCCGAGCAGCAGCAGGACGATGGCTTCGCCCGTGGAGTCGTTGAGCGTACCCAGCACCGGAGCACGGCCTGCCAGCGATGCTACGCCGGCCATCGACAGAAGGATGCCGAAGGCGGCGAGCAGGGCACCCAGGCCGGCACCGATACGCAGGCGCCAGTGTTTAGGCTGGCGCGGACGCAGGCGGCGTGCATCGAAGTCGTCGGACAGCTTCATTCCGATTTCCTTTGGCTTATCGGCGGTATGACCGGCCGGTTTCGCTGGGGTTCCGCAGCGCTGTCGGTCTTCGACTGGAAAGTCAGATCAGCGACTTGGCTTGCGGCACGAGGGTGGCGAAGTTGTCACCGAGGGCGATCATCTCGATGCGGTGGACCTCGGCGGCGTCAATCACGCTGCCGTCCGGGGCAGGTAGATCACGGGTGGCGCAGGCGGCGTCGACCAGGGTACAGCGATAACCATAGTCCTTGGCGGCGCGTACCGTGGTGCTGACGCTGGAGTGGGTCATGAAGCCGCAGACGATCAGGTCGAGATGGCCGAGGGCCTGCAGGCGATCATGCAGTTCGGTACCGGCGAAGGCGTTGGGCAGGCGTTTTTCCACGACGATTTCGCCGGCCAGTGGCGCTGCCTCCGGCAGATGACGACCGCGTGAGCCGCTGGGGTCGAGCAGGCCTCCGGGAATGCCGAGGTGCTTGACGTGGACAATGTGGGTGCCGGCTGCGCGGGCGGCGGCCAGCAGGCTGGCGATCTCTGCCAGTGCAGGGTCCAGGCCGGGAAGTGCCAGTACGCCGCTGCGGTACTCTTCCTGGGCATCGATGATCAGCAAGGTCGCATTGCTCAGGCTGGCCGGTGCGTGGCCACGACCGGTGAGCTGGAACATGGTTTGCGGATGGGACATCTCGGGCTCCTGGCTGATGGTGATGATGTGCCATTGTCCGCTTGCCAGAGCGGTCTGTGAACCTCTATCTGCGCCAATGCTTGCTCGGTGCATCGCGCCGGAGCAGAATCGGAACTGCCCTGAAGGAGTTGGGGTCGTACGCAAAAGGAGTCGCCATGTCGCTTTTGTCGCAGTTGTCCCCGCATTTCTGGCTTTTGTTCTCCATCGCCGTTTCGGTCGCCGTGCTGCGCGAGTTGCGCCGCCCCGACGAGGACGTGGCGCGCAAGAAGCAAAAAGGTTCGTGAGCACTCGTTAACCCATCGTTCATGCGCTGGCTACCGCCCTGGGCTAAACTTCCGCACTTTTCATTCGGAGGCCGCCCGTGACCGCTCTCACTGCCCGTTTACGCACCTTGCGTGATTACATCCGCTGGGCTGTCAGCCGTTTTCAGGCCGAGCAACTGTTCTTCGGCCACGGCACCGACAACGCCTGGGACGAGGCGCGCCAACTGGTGCTCGGTGCGCTGCACCTGCCCTGGGAAATCTCCGACGCCTACCTCGATTGCCGCCTGGAAGACGACGAGCATGCCCACCTGCAGGCACTGCTCAAGCGCCGCATTGAAGAGCGCGTTCCTACTGCCTACCTGCTGGGCGAAGCCTGGTTCTGCGGCTTGCCCTTTGTGGTCGATGAGCGCGTGCTGGTACCGCGCTCGCCAATCGCCGAGTTGATCGATTGCCACTTCTCTCCGTGGCTGCCTGCCGAGCCTGCGCGCATTCTCGACCTGTGCACTGGCTCCGGCTGCATCGGCATCGCCTGCGCCTACGAATTCCCCGAAGCAGAAGTGGTGCTGGGCGACCTGTCGTTCGATGCGCTGGAGGTGGCCAACCTCAACATCGAGCGCCATGGCCTGGAGGAGCGCGTCTATTGCGTGCAGGGCGATGGTTTCGCCGAATTGCCTGGGCAGCGTTTCGATCTGATCGTGTCCAACCCACCTTATGTCGACGCCGAGGATTTCGCCGACATGCCGGCCGAGTATCAGCACGAACCGGCGATGGGGCTGGCCTGTGGCGCGGATGGCCTGGATCTGGTACGGCGCATGCTGGCCGAAGCGGCGGATCACCTGACCGAACGCGGCGTACTGATCGTCGAAGTGGGCAACAGCCAGGTGCATGTCGAGGCGCTGTACCCGGAAGTGGACTTCACCTGGCTGGACTTCCAGCGCGGCGGGCACGGCGTGTACCTGCTGGCGGCCAAGCAGTGCCGCGAGCATCAGGAGCTTTTTCGTTCGCGTGTGAAGGGCTGATCGGATTTTTTTTCGCGGCTGAAGCCGCTCCACAAAAAATCAGGCCCGGCAGCGGATGGATGTGGCTGCACGGCCTGTAGGAGCGGATTTATCCGCGAAAGGCGTCAGGCATATAAATCGTCATGATCGCGAATGAATTCGCTCCTACAGGGGGCGCGTAGTTGCGTAGGGTAGATGTCGCTTTTCACATCCACCACAACGGTGGATCGATAGAGCGCGATCCACCCTACGGGCTGTAGGAGCGGCTTCAGCCGCGATGAATCAGCGCGTGGCGATCCAGATCAGCAGCCCCGCCTGAAACAGGCTGAACGCCACCAGGCAGGTGATGGTGAAGCGCAGGCCGCTGTCTTCGCGCTTCAGGCGATCGACTCGGTCTTCCAGCTTGCGCAGTTTTACGTCCTGCTCCTGCAGTGTCTGGTCGGCCTGCTGCAGCATCGCGGCGGCGTCGAGCAGTTCGACGATCTGCACCTTTTCGGCGTGCCAGTCACCGTGCAGCGAGCTGACCCGCGGTGCGCTGTAGAAA
This sequence comes from Pseudomonas sp. UBA6323, assembly GCF_002439135.1. Lineage (NCBI taxonomy): Bacteria > Pseudomonadati > Pseudomonadota > Gammaproteobacteria > Pseudomonadales > Pseudomonadaceae > Pseudomonas > Pseudomonas sp. UBA6323. The sequence continues at coordinate 77,746 of NZ_DJSX01000059.1, forward strand.
GGTTTGAGCTGCAACGGGTCGCTGTACTCGATGGTGAAACCCTGCGCCTTCAGCGCGTGGTCTCGGCGAGCGCGAGCCGCCTCGTTGAAGTTGTCCTTGGTCGGCAGGGCGCCACCTTCCACCTGGTAGTGTGCGTAATGCTTGCGTGCCCAGGCGATGCCCTGGGCCATCAGGAAGCGCCCCAGGCCGCGATTGGCCGGCTCTACGCTCAGGCCCTTGTCCGGGCCGAAGCGCACCTCCTTGTTCTGATGGTCGGCCCAGACTTCCAACAGGTTGGTCTGACGATGCAGGCGCTGGCCGGGCACCTGGATGGTCAGGCGCAACAGGCTGGTGTCCTTGGCGTGCCGTTCTACCCGGCCGAGCTGGACGAAGCGCAGCGGCCTGGGCCCGGTTTCGCGGTCGACGGGCAGCGGCGCCAGACGCAGCAGGCTGAACTGCTCGGCTGGCAGATCAGACCAGGGATGCGGCGCAGCAGGCGTTTCGCCTGCAACTGCTTCGGCGTCGGCGGCTTGCGCCTGTGGGGCTGGATTTTCGCTCATGGGCGTCCTGTGTACTGTTCGGCGGCCTTCGATGCGTTATCGGCCGTTTTCCTCAGCACTGGAGCGAATAAAGGCGACGATCCGCTCGCCCAGCGCACGGGCCAAGGGTAGCTGTGGATCGTCATAGGACGCTACCTGTTCGTTCCAGGCCGCGGCTGTGATGCGCATGACATGGTTCATGCCGGGAATCAGCGCCAGCTCGGCGTCGGGCTTGGCCTGCTTGAGCACCTCGGCGTTGTCCGGGCTGACCTGGGCATCGTGGGTGCCCTGCACGATCAGCGCGGGAATCTGCAGTGCGGCGAAGTTCTCCGCCGGGTCCTGGCGCAGCAGGCTGATCAGGTAAGGCTGCACGCTGGGGCGGTAGACCACCTGCAACTCCTCCGGCACCTCGGGCTGCAGCTTGCCGCGGATCAGGTTGGCGAGAATGTGCCGGCTCTCGTCCAGTAACGGCTGTGGCAGGCGCATGGCCAGTTGCATGTCCAGCACCTGGCCGATGGGGTAGGCGGGGCCGGCAATCGAAACCAGTGCGTCGGCCTGGCCGGCAGGCGCGGCCAGGCTGGCGACCAGCGCGCCCTCGCTGTGACCGATGAGAATCAGCCGCTCGAAACGTGGATCGTCCCTGAGCAGCCTGGCCCAGCCTTCGGCATCGGCCACGTAGCGCTCGACGCTGAGGTCCTTTTCATTTGGCGTGGCGGCACGGCTGGCGGCCACGCCGCGCTTGTCGTAGCGCAGGCTGGCGATGCCATTGCGCGCCAAGACCTGGGCCAGCTTCTTCAGTGCATCGTTATGACCGCCCTCGGGATTGTTGCCATTGCGATCCGTGGGGCCGGAGCCGGCGATCAGAAGCGCCACCGGCACCGGCTTGTCGCTTTGCGGCACGAGCAGGCTGCCGTAGAGGGTGCCCTGGTCGGTGTCGAGGCTGATGGGCTGTTGGCGGGTGGTGCTGGCCTGGGCCAGGCCAATGATCAGGGTGAGGGACAAGAGCAGAGCTCGCAGCATGATGAGGGTAGGGTAGTGGCAGACTGGCATTGGACGCATCCGAACGAGCAAGGTTCGGGGTGAACTGCAAGTAGGTGGCAGGTATACTCGCCCACCTTGTGAATCGGGCCTGCGCAGTGGCAGGCCTGTGCTGAATCTCGCGGAGCGTCTTCCCATGTCCGGCAATACCTACGGCAAGCTGTTCACCGTCACCACCGCTGGCGAAAGCCATGGCCCGGCGCTGGTCGCCATCGTCGACGGCTGCCCGCCCGGTGTCGAGATCTCCCTGGAAGACCTGCAGCGCGACCTCGACCGCCGCAAACCGGGCACCAGCCGCCACACCACGCAGCGCCAGGAAGCCGACGAGGTGGAAATCCTCTCCGGCGTGTTCGAGGGCAAGACCACCGGCTGCTCCATCGGCCTGCTGATCCGCAATACCGACCAGAAGTCCAAGGACTACTCGGCGATCAAGGATCTGTTCCGCCCGGCCCACGCCGACTACACCTACCACCACAAATACGGGATCCGCGACTACCGTGGCGGTGGCCGCAGCTCAGCGCGCGAAACCGCCATGCGCGTGGCGGCCGGGGCCATCGCCAAGAAATTCCTGGCCAGCCAGGGCATCGTCATCCGTGGCTATATGAGCCAGCTCGGCCCCATCGAGATTCCGTTCAAGACCTGGGATTCGGTGGAGGAGAACGCCTTCTTCAGCCCCGATCCGGACAAGGTGCCGGAGCTGGAGGCCTATATGGATCAATTGCGTCGTGACCAGGATTCGGTCGGCGCGAAGATCACCGTAGTCGCCGAAGGGGTGATGCCGGGCCTTGGCGAGCCGATTTTTGACCGCCTCGACGCCGAGCTGGCCCATGCGCTGATGAGCATCAACGCGGTCAAGGGCGTGGAGATCGGCGCCGGCTTCGCCTGCGTCGCCCAGCGTGGCACCGAGCACCGTGATGAACTGACCCCGGAGGGTTTCGTTTCCAACAACGCCGGTGGCATCCTCGGTGGCATCTCCAGCGGCCAGCCGATCATCGCCCACCTGGCGCTCAAGCCGACCTCCAGCATCACCACGCCGGGGCGTTCCATCGACGTCGACGGCAACCCGGTGGACGTGATCACCAAGGGCCGTCACGACCCGTGTGTCGGCATCCGCGCCACGCCGATCGCCGAAGCGATGATGGCCATCGTGCTGATGGATCACCTGCTGCGTCACCGCGCGCAGAACGCCGACGTGAACGTCACCACGCCGGTGCTGCCGCAGCTGTGATCCGGACTGTGGCATGAGCACGGCCCTGCCGTACTGGCGGCTTTCCGGTTTCTATTTCTTCTATTTCGCCCTGCTTGGGGGTACGGCGCCGTTTCTGGCGCTGTACTTCGATCACCTGGGCTTTTCCCCGGCGCGGATCGGCGAACTGATCGCCATTCCCATGCTGATGCGCTGCCTGGCGCCGAATCTGTGGGGCTGGTTGGGTGACCACACCGGCCAGCGCCTGCTGATCGTGCGCCTCGGCGCGTTGTGCACCCTGGTCTGCTTCGCTGGCATCTTTCTCGGGCAGAGCTATGCCTGGCTGGCGCTAATCATGGCCACCCATGCCTTTTTCTGGCATGCGGTGTTGCCGCAGTTCGAGGTCATCACCCTGGCCCATCTGCGCGAGCAGGCGGCGCGCTACAGCCAGATTCGCCTGTGGGGCAGCATCGGTTTTATCGTCGCTGTGGTCGGCCTCGGCCTGCTGTTCGAGTGGCTGAGCCTGGATGCCTATCCGGCGGCGCTGCTGGTAATCATGGCCGGTATCGTCATCAGCAGTGTCTGGGTGCCCAACGCAGAGCCTGTGCTGCGCCCGAGCACACTGGAGCCTGAGGGTTTTCTGCGCCAGTTGCGGCGCCCCGGCATTCTCGCGTTCTACATCTGCGTTGGGCTGATGCAGTTGAGCAACGGTCCGTACTACACCTTTCTGACCCTGCACCTGGAGGGCGTTGGCTACAGCCGCGGCGCCATCGGCCTGTTCTGGGCGCTGGGGGTGGTGGCGGAGATCCTGCTGTTCCTGGTTATGGCGCGGCTGCTGCAGCGATACTCGCTGCGCGCGGTGTTGCTGGCCAGCTTTCTGATCACCGCCGTACGTTGGCTGCTGCTGGGCAGTCTGCCCCAGTACCTGCCGGTGTTGCTGCTGGCGCAGTGCATGCACGCTGCCACCTTCGGCGCCTTCCATGCCGGGTGTATCCACTTCGTACAACGCAGTTTCGCCGACCGCCAGCAGGGACAGGCCCAGGCACTCTACGTCAGCCTGGCCGGCATCGGCGGTGCGCTTGGCGCGCTGTATGCCGGTTACAGCTGGAAGAGCCTGGGCCCGGCCTGGACTTTCGCCATCGCCAGTCTGGTAGCCTTGCTCGCAGCCTACGTCATTGCCACCCGTCTGCCGCCCGAGCGGCCCTGAATCGAGTGAACCCTTCATGAGCAGCCTCGCCGTCCACCTGCATACCTCACCGGAACTGCCGAACAAGGTTCTGAACCACGCCGATGACATCGCCAGCACCATGGCGGCGGCAGGCATCGACTATCGCCAGGTGGAGCTGCCGGCCGCGTTGCGCCCCGGCTGCGAGCAGGCGGAGTTCGATACGGCTTACGGCCTCTGGCTGCAGGCGTTGATGGGCGAGGAAGGTCATGTGCAGCAGGAGCTGTTCAACGTGCAGCGCAACCATCCGCAGAAGCTGGAGCTGCGTGCACGCCATCTGGATGAGCAGGTACAGGCCTCGGCCTGCGCCTGGTTGTTTCTCGGCGGTTTCGCCCAGCTCAGCGTGCACCTGGAAGGCTACGTCTACGTGCTGCAGGGCGAGCGTGGCGACCTACTGACCCTGCCGGCCGGCACTCGCCACTGGTTTGACATCGGCGAGGAGCCGCATGCGCTGGTGGTGCGCCTGGGCGAGAATGACGAGACGCCGGAGCGCACCGGGGACGATATCGCCAGGCGCTTTCCACGCCTGGGGGACTGACGCTTAGCCCCATGCCGCGCCTGATATGGGGCAAACCCTGCGGGAACCCCGGCTGGGCGCCGACTATCCTATGAAGGCAACCTTTCAGACAGGAGTGTCGTCATGGGTTCTATGTTCAATGGGCTGATTGGCCTGGTCATCCTGGCCCTGGATATCTGGGCCATCATCAACGTGATCAAGAGCAATGCCGAAACGGGCATCAAGATTCTGTGGATTCTGCTGATCGTGCTGTTGCCGGTGCTCGGCCTGATCATCTGGGCGCTGATGGGACCGCGCGGCAACGTCAGACTGTGAGTCGCCTCTGGCTGCTGGCTCTGGTGCTGCTGCCGCTCTGGGGCGCAGCGGCAGAAACTGCCGATGCCTGGCAGGCTCTGCGTGAGGGCCGCGCGCTGATACTCATGCGCCATGCCACGGCGCCGGGTACCGGCGATCCGGCCAATTTTCGTCTCGGGCAATGCGCAACCCAGCGCAACCTCAATGCGCAAGGGCGCGCCGAGGCACGGCGCTGGGGCGAGCTGCTCGCGCGTCAGGGCATCGAGCGACCACGGTTGCTCAGCAGCCGCTGGTGCCGTGCGTTGGATACCGCCAGCGGCATGCAGCGCGGCCCGGTGCAACCCTTCGCTGCGCTGGATTCGTTCTTCGGGCAACCCGAGGATGGCGCCGAGCAGACTGCCGAGCTGATTCGCCTGATCAACGAATTGCCAGCTGGTGCCCCCTTGGTGTTGATTTCCCACCAGGTAAACATCACCGCCTTGACCGGCATCTTCCCTGCTTCGGGTGAAGGGCTGATCCTTGCTTTGCCACTGCGCTTGCGCGCTGAACCGCTGGCGCGTATCCCCGCGCCATAGAAACGGCTACCAAGCCAGTTGCGCCTGCACAGGCTGCAACACGCCCTCTAGCTCCAGCAACTGCTGCTTGCGCGGCAGGCCGCCGGCATAACCGGTGAGGCTGCCATTGCGGCCAATCACACGGTGGCAGGGCACGATGATGGAGATCGGATTGGCGCCGTTGGCCGTTCCCACCGCACGCACGGCTTGTGGTCGGCCGATCACGCCGGCGAGGTCGGAGTAGCTGCAGGTGCGGCCATAGGGAATGGCCTGCAACGCCTGCCACACAGCCTGTTGAAACGCGGTGCCCCTGGGCGCCAGACGCAGGTCGAACTGGCGGCGCTTGCCGGCGAAGTATTCATCGAGCTGGCGGCATACGGCGTCCAGTTCGCGGCCGGCGGGTTGCCAACTTTCCTCGATGCGCCAGGGTCGGCTGTCCAGTTCCATCAATAGCAACTGCAGGCCATTTTCGTCGCCTGCGATAAACAATGGCCCGATGGGGCTGTCGTGATGACGGTAATGCATGGCTCAGCCTCCCGAATAGCAATGCCAGAGATGCGCAGCGGCGTAGGCCCGCCACGGGCGCCAGGCTTCGGCGCGGATTTTCAGGCGACGGGCGTCGATGCCCCCGGTTCCCCACACTGGCGCCTTGAGCAGGCCAAGATCGCTGGCGGGAAAGGCATCGGCCTCACCGAAGGCGCGCAGGGCGATGTACTCAGCCGTCCACGGGCCGATACCGGGCAGGGCGCATAGTTGCTCGATCAAAGCCGCGCTGCCGTCGCGCAGGCTCAGTTGCAGACTGCCGTCGGCAATGCGTGCAGCGAAATGCTGCAGACACTGCACGCGCTTTCCGGGCATGCCGATGCCGGTCAGATCCGCTTCGGCCAGCGCCTGCGGCGTCGGAAACAGGCGGCTGATGCCCAGCGCCTGTGGCGTCTCGATTGGCGTGCCGACACGCTGCACAAGGCGCCCGACTATGGTGACTGCCGCCTTGACCGTAACCTGCTGGCCGACGATGGCGCGCACCGCCTGCTCGAAAGGATCGAACGCCACTGGCAATCGCAGGCCAGGGTTGCGCAGCAGCAGCGGTGCGAGCAGCTCGTCAGTGCTCAGGTGGCGGGCAATCGCTTCCGGCTCGCTATCGAGATCGAACATGCGCCGCACGCGCTGCTCCAGCTGGTCGAGATGCGCGGGCGATGCGATGCGGCAGCGCAGCTCCAGCGCGTTCTGCCCCGGCAGCGGCGCCACCTGAAGCCAGCCTGAGGTGCCGTCGATGCTGAAACCGCGGCTGTAGCTGCCTGTGCTCAGCGACTCAAGGCCTGGGATCGCGCGCAGGGCGAAGTGGCCATGGAACTGTTGCCAGTCCCACGGTGGTAGATAGGGTAGAAGCAGCGTGATGATGTTCATGGCTGGCACCCTAGCTCGGCCTTGGCGACTTGTCAGCGTGAAGATGACTTTCAAACCGGAGTAGCGATCGCCTCGCCGACCGTCTGGCGATGGCGTTCAGAGTGGACAGCAGGACAACATCACCTACCCTAAGAGCTTTGCAGCGCGTATGATGCGCGCCCCTTCGATCATCAACTACTACACCGGGAGGTGCCCAAGATGACTGAGCACGAACAACCGCGTCCTGCAGGCGAGAAACTGCAGAAAGTTCTGGCCCGCCTCGGGCTGGCCTCGCGTCGCGAGATAGAGACCTGGATCGCCGAAGGTCGGGTCAAGGTCAATGGCGCCGCTGCGACCTTGGGTCAGCGCGTCGACGCCAACGACGCCATCGCCCTTGATGGCCGCCTGCTCAAGCGTGAAGAGATCACCGGTTCGGTTCGCCGCGTGCTGATCTACAACAAGCCTGACGGCGAGATCTGCACTCGTGACGACCCGGAGGGCCGTCCCACTGTGTTCGACCGACTGCCGCGTCCGAAAGAAGGTCGCTGGATCAACATCGGTCGTCTCGATATCAATACCACCGGCCTGCTGCTGTTCACCACCGATGGTGAACTGGCCAACCGCCTGATGCACCCGTCCTATCAGATGGACCGCGAATACGCGGTGCGTGTGCGTGGCGAGGTCACCGAGGGCATGCTGGAAAGCCTCAAGACTGGCGTCATGCTCGAAGACGGTCCGGCGAAGTTCACCGATATCAAGGAAGCGCCCGGTGGCGAAGGCTTCAACCACTGGTATCACTGCGTGGTGATGGAAGGGCGTAACCGTGAGGTGCGTCGTTTGTGGGAGTCCCAGGGGCTGGTGGTCAGCCGCCTGAAGCGCGTGCGTTTCGGCCCGGTATTCCTCACCTCCGAACTGACCATGGGCCGCTGGCGCGAGATGGACCAGCGCGAAGTGGACATCCTCAGCGCCGAGGTCGGCCTGACACCGCAGGCGTTGCCGGCGATGAAGGAAAAGACCCGCGACAAGCTCGACCGTCTGCAGCGCAAGTCAGCCAAGCCGGTCGAAGTGCGTGGCAAGCGCGTGCTGCGTCCGGCGAAGGACGAAGCGGGTGCCGAGGGCGCCCGCCCGAGCCGTGCGCCGCGCCGTGAAGATGCCGAGCAGCGCGCGCCGCGCGGCCGCAAGGAAAGCGCTGAGCGTCGTGAGGGTGGCCGTGGTACGCCGGTTGCCGAGCGTCCGAGTGATGTGAAGAAGCGTCAGCCACGTCCGGCCGTGGAGCTGTCCGAGCGTCCGGCGCGCAAGCCGCGTCCTGCGGCGCCGGGCAAGCGCCCGCCATCGAGTGATGGCCAGCGCCCAGGCTTTGGTCGCAAACGCTGATAAACGAAGAAGGGACTCCGCAGAGTCCCTTTTTTCATTCAAGCGCGGAGTTCATCCCTGGCCTCGCTGCTTTCAGCCGGCCATGGACAGGCGATTACGACCTTCGCGCTTGGCCACATAAAGGGCGTTATCAGCTCGGCGCAGCAGGCTTTCGGCGGACTCGCCCGGCAACAGGCTGGCGCAACCGAGGCTGATGGAGACGTCGATCGGGCGGCCGGCATCCAGGCATTGCAGTTCCAGCACCGCAAAGCGCAGGCGCTCGCCCACCAGCGCCGCTCCCTCACGGCTGGTGCCGGAGAGGATCACCAGAAACTCTTCACCGCCGAAGCGAAAAACCATATCGATATTGCGCAGCTGGTTCTTCAGGGTCTGGGCGACCGCCTTCAGCACTTCGTCACCGAGCGCATGGCCGTGGCTGTCGTTGATGCTCTTGAAGTGGTCGATGTCGAGCATCAGCAGAGACAGCGGCTGCAGATTGCGCCGGGCCAGGTCCACCTCGCGCTGCAGCACCTGGTCCATGGCGATGCGGTTGCCGGTGTCGGTCAGCGGGTCGCGCAATGCGCTTTGCAGCGCGGTGCGGTAGAGCAGGGCGTTGCGCAGCGGGAACAGCAGGCTGGCCAGCAGCGACTCCAGTTGAATCAGCTCGTCCTCGGCGAAGCGCTGCTTGCGGCGAAAGATCAGTTCGCCCAGGTATTGCCCCTCATGGCTCAGACGATAGCCCGCCGAATGCGGCGCACGCTCACCCAGCTCCAGGCGCAGGTCGTGGGAGGGATGCTGGAAAGCCAGTGCGTCGAGCGGCACCAGGCGCTGCACTTCGCGAGAGAACAGGTTGAGGATGCGCTCCACATCCAGGCTGGTCTGCAGCTGCAGGCTCAGATGATGGCGCAGCTCCACCAGGCTGGCGGGCTTGAGCGGCAGGTTGCGGCTGGCAGTAAAGCCGAGACGCTGCAGCTTGGCCGCGTCGAAATCGATGGTGTTGGAGTGGCTGGGGGGAACCATGGAGCTGAACCTCTGGCGCGATGGTGCGACAAGAGGGTTAGAGCGAATTCCATGCCAACTGTTTCTTAATTGATTTAATCCCTTTTAATTCAATGAGTTGGGTGTTTTTCAGCAAGCTGATCGGCAATCTCTTGCCGGTTGTCTGGCGGCAGTGCTGGCAATGTGCTGCCGCTTGGCAAGGGTTGCGGCGGATTTCTGTCGTGCCGTGGCCTGCTGTTCTGACGCGGGCCACGGCCCGGTGGTTATTGAGCGTCGAACGCCTGGCCATTAACGCCCTTGCTGTCCGGGCCCATCAGATAGAGGTAAAGCGGCATGATCTCTTCGGGCTGCGGACGGGTTGCCGGGTTCTCCCCAGGATATGCCTGTGCGCGCATGGCGGTGCGGGTCGCGCCCGGGTTGATGCTGTTGGCGCGCACGGTGGCGATGCCGTCCAGCTCGTCGGCCATTACCTGCATCAGGCCCTCCGTGGCGAACTTGGAAACCGCATAGGCGCCCCAGTAGGCGCGGCCCTTGCGACCGACGCTGCTGGAGGTGAAGGCGACGGAAGCATCCTGCGACAGTTTGAGCAGCGGCAACAGGGTGCTGCTGAGCATGAACATGGCATTGACGTTGACGTGCATCACGCGCATGAAGTTGTCGCCGGAGAGCTGCTCCAGTGGCGTACGCGGGCCGAGGATCGAGGCATTGTGCAGCAGGCCGTCGAGACGGCCGAACTCGTTCTCGATCATCACTGCCAGTTCGTCGTACTGGTGCGGCAGTGCGGTTTCCAGGTTGAAGGGAATCACCACCGGCTGCGGGTGACCGGCGGCCTCGATCTCGTCGTATACCTGGCTCAGATTGGCTTCGGTCTTGCCCAGCAGCAACACGGTAGCGCCATGAGCGGCAAAGCTCTTGGCGGCGGCTGCGCCGATACCGCGGCCGGCACCGGTGATCAGGATGACGCGATCCTTGAGCAGGTCGGGGCGGGCGGTGTAGTCGAACATGTGGGGATCCTTCGCAGAGCTATTGAGAGTAGGGCGGGTGCAACCCGCCAAATGGGAGAATGGCGGGTTTCACCCGCCCTACGTGATCAGCAGCCGCAGAGCGCGCGGTCGAGCACCGCACGCAGCTCCGATGGGTGATCGACGACGACGTCGGCGCCCCAATTGCGCGGGTTGTCTTCAGGGTGAATATAGCCATAGGTGACCGCTACGGTGCGGCAGCCAGCGGCGCGTCCCGATTCGATGTCGCGTTCGTCGTCGCCGATGAACAGCACTTCCTCGGGTTTGACGCCCAACTGCTGGCAGGCGAGCAGCAGCATGTCCGGCGCGGGTTTGCTTTGTTCGACATGATCCGGGCAGACCAGTACCGCCGAGCGCTCGGCCAGATTCAGGCGCTGCATGATCGGCTCGGCGTAGCGTACCGGCTTGTTGGTGGCCACGCCCCACAGCAGGCGCGCCTGCTCGATATCGCCGAGCAGGGCCTCGATGCCGTCGAACGGGCGGGTGAGCACCGCGCAATGTTCCTGATAGCGCTCGAGAAACTCCTGGCGCAGGGCTTCGAAGGCGGCCGAGTCCGGGGCCTCGTCGAAGGCGCGGGCGACCATGGCGCGCGCGCCGCCGGATACCTGGTCACGAATGGCTTTTTCGGCCAGCGGTGGCAGGCCGCGAGCGGCGCGCATGGCCTGGGTGATGGCGATGAAGTCCGGCGCCGAGTCGAGCAGGGTGCCGTCCATGTCGAAAAGAACTGCTTTCAAACGCATGCGGTTCACTCCTTGCGCAGCGTCTGGATCATGTAGTTGACGTCGACGTCGGCTTCCAATTTGTAGTGCTTGGTCAGCGGGTTGTAGGTCAGGCCGATGATGTCCTTGACCTCGAGGCCGGCTGCGCGGCTCCAGGCGCCCAGTTCGGACGGGCGAATGAATTTCTTGAAGTCATGGGTGCCGCGCGGCAGCAGGCGCAGGATGTACTCGGCACCGATCACCGCGAACAGGTAGGCCTTGGGGTTGCGGTTGATGGTGGAGAAGAACACCTGGCCGCCTGGCTTGACCAGCTTGTGGCAGGCGCGGATGACCGAAGACGGATCGGGCACGTGCTCGAGCATCTCCAGGCAGGTGACCACGTCGAACTGGCCCGGCATTTCCTCGGCCAGGGCTTCGGCGGTGATCTGCCGGTAGTCGACTTCGACGCCCGACTCCAGCTGATGCAGCCTGGCGACCGAAAGCGGTGCCTCACCCATGTCGATACCGCTGACGGTGGCGCCGCGCTGGGCCATGGCCTCGCTGAGGATGCCGCCGCCGCAGCCGACGTCCAGCACACGCTTGCCGGCCAGGCTGATGCGCTCGTCGATCCAGTTGACCCGCAGCGGGTTGATGTCGTGCAGAGGTTTGAACTCGCTTTCGCGGTCCCACCAGCGGTGTGCCAGGGCCTCGAATTTGGCGATTTCGGCGCGGTCGACGTTGCTCATAAGCATCTCTTTCAAAGCTGGAAAGCGTATTGCCGCTATGTTGCCAGTTTGGGAACGGGCATTGGGCGGCGTGGATTCGTTCAATGTATGTCAGTTTGTCGCAGTCGTTCCGTGAGCGTAGCCGGATGCAATCCGGGGCGGCTGCATTCTTCCCGGATTTCATCCGGGCTACCTTTTGGCAATCCTGGCTCCCCATTCCCTGGCCTTGGCGATCAGTTCGCCTTCGTCCATGCGCGTCAGGCGGCCATCCTCCAGCAGTTGTTTGCCGCCGACCCAAAGATGCTTCACGCAGTCGCGGCCGCTGGCGTAGATGAGCTGCGAGACCGGGTCGTAGATCGGTTGCTGGGCCAGGCCGGAAAGGTCGAAGGCGACGATGTCTGCCAGTTTGCCCAGCTCCAGCGAGCCGGTCTGGGTGTCCAGGCCCAGTGCACGGGCACCATTGAGGGTCGCCATGCGCAGGGCGCTGTGGGCATTGAGGGCGGTGGCAGAGCCAGCGACGGCCTTGGCCAGTAGGGCGGCGGTGCGGGTTTCACCGGGCAGGTCGAGGTCGTTGTTGCTGGCCGCGCCGTCAGTGCCGATGGCGACGTTGACGCCGGCCTGCCACAGGCGCTCGACCGGGCAGAAGCCGCTGGCCAGTTTCAGGTTGGACTCGGGGCAATGCACGATGCTGCAGTTGTGCTCCACCAGCAACGCCAGATCCTCGTCATCGATCTGCGTCATGTGCACCGCCTGGAAGCGCGGGCCGAGCAGGCCGAGGCGAGCGAGGCGCGCCAATGGGCGTTCGCCGTGCTTGGCGACGGCTTCGGCCACTTCCTGGGCGGTTTCGTGCACGTGCATATGAATGCCGGCATCCAGCTCGTCAGCCAGCACGCGAATCTGCTCGAGCTTGTCGTCACTCACCGTATACGGCGCGTGCGGGCCGAAGGCGATGCGGATGCGCGGGTGCTGCTTGAGGTCATCGAACAGTTGCAGGCCCTTGCGCAGCGCCTCGGCGGCGTTGAGGGCGCCGGGCACCGGGAAATCCAGCACGGGAACGGTGATCTGTGCCCGCACGCCGGCGTTGTGCACGCACTCGGCGGCCACCTGCGGGTAGAAGTACATGTCGGAGAAGCAGCTGATGCCGCCCTTGATCTGCTCGGCGATGGCCAGATCGGTGCCGTCGCGGACGAAGTCCTCGTCGACCCACCGACCTTCGGCGGGCCAGATGTGTTCGTGCAGCCAGGTCATCAGCGGCAGGTCGTCGGCAATGCCGCGTAATAGTGTCATCGCCGCATGGCCGTGGGTGTTGATCAGCCCCGGGGCGAGCAGGTATTGGGGGAGTTCCCGCACCTCCGTTGACGGATGGCGCAGCGCCTCGTCGCGTGGCGCAATCAGCGCGATCTGCCCATCGCGGATGCCCAGGCCATGGTCGCGCAGCACGACCCCGGCCGGCTCCACGGGCACCAGCCAGGTGGGCAGCAGCAACAGGTCGAGTGGGGCTTGGGGCATAGGCTGGGTCCGTGTGACTGGGTGGGTCTGGGAAGGTCGCCAGTGTATAGATGAACGCGCGTAGCTTGAAGTCGTGGGGATGTGCCGGATTGTTCGGCTGGTATCTGCCTGTCTGAGTATAATCCGCGGCTTTTTTGACGGTTATCAGGTGGAGTGCGCGATGCGCGAGCAATTGCTGGCGGTGGAGAAGGTTCAGGCGATCGAGTGGCGTGATGGCGCGCTGTATCTGCTCGATCAGCGCCTGTTGCCGCATCGGCAGGTCTGGCTGCGCTGCGATACAGCTGCTCAGGTGGTCGACGCGATTGGCGACATGGTGGTGCGCGGTGCGCCGGCCATCGGTATCGCCGGAGCCTATGGCCTGGTGCTGGGCGCCCGCGTTCGGCTGCAGGCTGGTGGAGACTGGCGTAAGGCACTGGAGGAAGATTTTGCCTGTCTGGAGCGCTCGCGTCCGGCGGCGGCGAATCTGTCCTGGGCGTTGCAACGCATGCGTGAGCGTCTGGCGCGACTCAAGGAAGGCGACGATGCCCTCGCGCTGCTGGAAGCCGAGGCGGTCGGTATTCATGTCAGCGATCGTGAGGCGAATCTGACCATGGCGCAGCTGGGTATGGAGCTGATCCGCCGGCACCAGGGTAACTCGCAGGTGTTGCTGACCCACGGCAATGCCGGTGCGCTGGCCACGGGTGGCTTTGGTACTGCGCTGGGGGTGATTCGTGCAGCGCATCTGGAAGGGTTGATCGAGCATGTCCATGTCGATGAGACCCGCCCCTGGCTGCTGGGCTCACGGCTGACCGCCTGGGAGCTTGCTGGCGATGGCGTGCCGGTCAGTCTCAATGTCGATGCGGCCGCCGCTCACTTGATGAAGACCAAGGGCATCACCTGGGTCGTCGTCGGGGCCGAGCGAATCACTGCCAACGGTGATGTCGTCAGCAAGATCGGCACCTACCAACTGGCGGTCAATGCCATGCACCACGGCGTGCGCCTGATGGTGGTGGCGCCGAGTTCGACCATCGACATGAGTAAGGAAAGCGGCGAAGACGTTCTGCTCGAAGAGCGTGACGGTTGCGAACTGCTGGAGGTGGCAGGCCAGCGTGTGGCGGCCGAGGTGCATGCGGCGAACCCGGTGTTCGACGTGACGCCGGCTGATCTGGTCGACTATATCGTGACCGAGAAGGGTGTGGTCGAGCGCCCCGACAATACCAAGATGGCGCAGTTGATGTGCCGCAAGCGCCTGCATTGACGCCGCCGCGCGTACGCCTTCGCGGGGTAGGTGTGTGGCACGCTTTGTGGTAATCTCCGGCAGTTTTCAAGGGGGCTGACCGCAGCCACCTTCACTGCATCGAATCGTGACATAACTCGTTGATTTGTCGTGAGTCGCTGATGGCCTGACGCTATCGCGACGTGCTCCATGGCGTTCCGGAAGAATGACGCGGAGTTTCACCAGAAAAAGGAACCAGGCTTCTCATGGGCGAACTGGCCAAAGAAATCCTCCCGGTCAATATCGAAGACGAGCTGAAACAGTCCTACCTCGACTACGCAATGAGCGTGATCGTCGGGCGTGCGCTGCCGGATGCGCGCGATGGCTTGAAGCCGGTCCACCGTCGTGTGCTCTACGCCATGAGCGAGCTGGGCAACGACTGGAACAAGCCCTACAAGAAATCCGCCCGTGTGGTCGGTGACGTGATCGGTAAATACCACCCGCACGGCGACACCGCGGTCTACGACACCATCGTGCGCATGGCGCAGGACTTCTCCCTGCGCTACCTGCTGGTCGACGGTCAGGGCAACTTTGGCTCGGTGGACGGCGACAACGCCGCGGCCATGCGATACACCGAAGTGCGCATGACCAAGCTGGCCCACGAGCTGCTGGCCGACCTGGAGAAGGAAACCGTCGACTGGGTGCCCAACTACGATGGCACCGAGCAGATTCCGGCCGTCATGCCGACCAAGGTGCCGAACCTGCTGGTCAACGGCTCCAGCGGTATCGCCGTGGGCATGGCCACCAACATCCCGCCGCACAACCTCACAGAGGTGATCGATGGTTGCCTGGCGCTGATGGATAACGCCGAGCTGACCGTCGATGAGCTGATGCAATACATCCCCGGCCCCGATTTCCCCACTGCGGGGATTATCAATGGCCGCGCCGGCATCATCGAGGCCTACCGCACCGGCCGCGGGCGCATCTACATCCGCGCCCGCGTCGAGGTCGAGGACATCGACAAGGTCGGTGGTCGCCAGCAGCTGGTGGTCACCGAGCTGCCGTACCAGCTGAACAAGGCGCGTCTGATCGAGAAAATCGCCGAGCTGGTCAAAGAGAAGAAGATCGAAGGCATCACCGAGCTGCGTGACGAGTCCGACAAGGACGGCATGCGCGTGGTGATCGAGCTGCGTCGTGGCGAAGTGCCGGACGTGGTGCTGAACAACCTGTACGCCCAGACCCAGATGCAGAGCGTGTTCGGCATCAACGTCGTGGCGCTGGTCGACGGTCAGCCGAAGACCATGAACCTCAAGGACATGCTCGAGGTGTTCATCCGTCACCGCCGCGAGGTGGTGACCCGGCGTACCGTCTACGAGCTGCGCAAGGCGCGCGAGCGCGGCCACATCCTCGAAGGTCAGGCCGTTGCCCTGTCGAACATCGACCCGGTCATCGAAATGATCAAGAGCTCGCCGACCCCGGCCGAGGCCAAGGAGCGCTTGCTCGCTGCGGCGTGGGAGTCCAGCGCCGTAGAGGCCATGGTCGAGCGCGCTGGCGCCGATTCCTGCCGTCCGGAAGGGCTGGATGAGCAATACGGCCTGCGTGATGGCAAGTATTACCTGTCGCCTGAGCAGGCCCAGGCCATCCTCGAGCTGCGCCTGCACCGCCTGACTGGCCTTGAGCACGAGAAGCTGCTGTCCGAGTACCAGGAAATCCTCGCCCTGATCGGCGAACTGATCCGTATCCTGACCAGCTCCGAGCGCCTGATGGAAGTCATCCGCGAAGAGCTGGAGAAGGTCAAGGCCGAGTTCGGCGACAAGCGTCGCACCGAGATCATCGCTTCGCGTCTGGATCTGACCATTGCCGACCTGATCACCGAGGAGGAGCGTGTCGTCACCATCTCCCACGGTGGCTATGCCAAGAGCCAGCCGCTGGCCGCCTACGAGGCGCAGCGTCGCGGCGGCAAGGGCAAGTCCGCCACCGGTGTGAAGGACGAGGACTACGTCGAGCACCTGCTGGTCGCCAACAGTCACGCGACCCTGCTGCTGTTCTCCAGCAAGGGCAAGGTGTACTGGCTGCGTACCTTCGAGATTCCTGAGGCCTCGCGTACTGCGCGCGGTCGTCCGCTGGTCAACCTGCTGCCGCTGGACGAGGGTGAGCGCATCACCGCGATGCTGCAGATCGACCTCGAGGCCCTGCAGCAGAGCGCTGGCGCCGACGAGGACCTGGACGACGAAGGCGTGGTGATCGAAGGCGAAGCCACCGAGGTGGTCGAGGCCGAGGAAGTCGAAGAAGTCGAGGGCGAAACCCCTGAACTGGTCGCCGAGCCGACCGGCGCGTTCATCTTCATGGCTACCGCCTTCGGTACGGTGAAGAAGACCCCGCTGGTGCAGTTCAGCCGTCCGCGCAGCGCCGGCCTGATCGCGCTGAAGCTGGAAGAGGGCGACACCCTGATCGCCGCCGCTATTACCGATGGCGCCAAGGAAGTCATGCTGTTCTCCGATGCCGGCAAGGTGCTGCGCTTCGCCGAGAGCAAGGTGCGCACCATGGGTCGTACTGCCCGCGGTGTGCGCGGCATGCGCCTGGGCAAGGATCAGGAACTGATCTCGATGCTGATCCCTGAGTCTGGCGCACAGATTCTCACGGCTTCCGAGCGCGGCTTCGGCAAACGCACCGGCCTGGGCAAGTTCCCGCGGCGCGGTCGTGGCGGCCAGGGCGTAATCGCCATGGTCACCAGCGAGCGTAACGGCAAGCTGGTCGGCGCCATCCAGGTGCAGAACGGCGAGGAAATCATGCTGATTTCCGACCAGGGTACCCTGGTGCGTACCCGCGTCGACGAGGTCTCCAGTTCCGGCCGTAACACCCAGGGCGTGACCCTGATCAAGCTGGCCAAGGACGAGACCCTGGTCGGTCTGGAGCGCGTGCAGGAGCCGACGCCGGTGGACGAGGACGAACTGGTCGAAGGTGAAGAGGGTGCTGAAGTCGCCGAAAGCGCCGACGCACCGGTCGCCGATGCCGAGGAAGGCAGCGAGGAATAAAGTTGGGCTCCGTGGGAGGGGCTTTAGCCGCGACTGTCGCCGCTAAAGCGCCTCCCACGGAAACTGGGATGGGTTGAGCGCAGCGATACCCATCGGCAAGCAGTGTGACATGCCATCGCCTGGTGGTGGCGTTCTGTGAATCTGAGAGAGACAGACGTGAGCAAGCGAGCTTTTAACTTCTGCGCCGGCCCGGCCGCGCTGCCGACCGCTGTACTGCAACGCGCCCAGGCCGAGATGCTCGACTGGCAAGGCAAGGGCCTGTCGGTGATGGAGATGAGCCATCGCAGCGACGAGTACGTGGCCATTGCCAGCCAGGCCGAGCAGGACCTGCGCGATTTGCTCGCTGTGCCCAACGACTACAAGGTGCTGTTCCTGCAGGGCGGTGCCAGCCAGCAGTTCGCCGAAATACCGCTGAACCTGCTGCCGGAAGACGGCGTGGCGGATTACGTCGAGACCGGCATCTGGTCGAAGAAGGCCATCGAGGAAGCCCGTCGCTACGGCGCGATCAACGTCGCCGCCAGCGCCAAGGCGCACGACTATTTCGCCATTCCCGGGCAGAACGACTGGCAGCTGTCGAAAGACGCCGCTTACGTGCACTACTGCAGCAACGAGACCATCGGCGGTCTGCAGTTCGACTGGGTGCCTCAGGTCGGCGATACCCCGCTGGTGGTGGACATGTCCTCGGACATTCTCTCGCGCTCGCTCGATGTGTCGCAGTTCGGTCTGATCTACGCTGGCGCGCAGAAGAACATCGGCCCGAGCGGCCTGGTGGTGGTCATCGTGCGTGAAGACCTGCTCGGTCGCGCCCGTTCCAGCTGCCCGACCATGCTCGACTACAAGATCTCCGCCGACAACGGCTCGATGTACAACACCCCGGCGACCTATTCCTGGTACCTGTCCGGCCTGGTCTTCCAGTGGCTGAAGGAGCAGGGCGGCGTAGAGGCCATGGAGCGCATCAACCGCGCCAAGAAGGATCTGTTGTACAAGACCATTGATGGCAGCGATTTCTACAGCAACCCCATCGCCCATAACGCGCGTTCCTGGATGAACGTACCGTTCCGCCTGGCTGACGAGAAGCTGGACAAGGCCTTCCTCGCCGGCGCCGATGAGCGCGGTCTGCTCAACCTCAAGGGCCATCGCTCGGTAGGCGGCATGCGTGCCTCGATCTACAACGCCGTCGGTCTGGATGCGGTCGAGGCGCTGGTGGCCTACATGGCCGAGTTCGAGAAGGAGCATGGCTGACATGTCGGAGCAGGAACTGCAGGCGCTGCGTGTGCGCATCGATAATCTCGATGAGCGCATTCTCGAGCTGATCAGCGACCGCGCGCGCTGCGCCGAAGAAGTGGCGCGGGTGAAAATGAAGGAACTGAAGGAAGGCGAGTCGCCGGTCTTCTACCGCCCTGAGCGCGAGGCTCAGGTGCTCAAGCGCATCATGGAGCGCAACCAGGGCCCGCTGGGTAACGAGGAGATGGCGCGGCTGTTCCGCGAAATCATGTCCTCCTGCCTGGCCCTGGAGAACCCGCTGAAGGTCGCCTACCTCGGCCCCGAGGGCACCTTCAGTCAGGCCGCGGCGATGAAACACTTCGGCCATGCCGTGATCAGCGTGCCGATGGCGGCCATCGACGAGGTGTTCCGTGAAGTGGCCGCCGGTGCGGTGAACTTCGGCGTGGTGCCGGTGGAGAACTCCACCGAAGGCGCGATCAACCACACATTGGATAGCTTCCTCGAGCATGACATGGTGATCTGCGGTGAGGTGGAGCTGCGCATCCACCATCACCTGCTGGTAGGCGAGACCACCAAGACCGACAAGATCACTCGGATCTATTCTCATGCCCAGTCGCTAGCGCAGTGCCGCAAGTGGCTGGACGCGCACTACCCGAACGTCGAGCGCGTGGCGGTCTCCAGCAACGCCGACGCCGCCAAGCGGGTCAAGAGCGAATGGAACAGCGCGGCCATCGCCGGCGATATGGCCGCCAATCTGTACGGCCTGACCAAGCTGGCCGAGAAGATCGAAGATCGCCCGGACAACTCCACGCGATTCCTTATTATCGGCAGTCAGGAAGTGCCGCCGACCGGCGACGACAAGACCTCGATCATCGTCTCCATGCGCAACAAGCCGGGCGCGCTGCATGAGCTGTTGGTGCCGTTTCATAACAACGGCATCGACCTGACTCGCATCGAAACCCGCCCGTCGCGCAGCGGCAAGTGGACATACGTGTTCTTCATCGACTTCATCGGCCATCACCGTGATCCGTTGATCAAGGACGTGCTGGAGAAGCTCGCCCAGGAAGCCGTGGCGCTCAAGGTGCTGGGGTCATATCCGAAGGCGGTGCTGTAACTCCGCGTCCCTTAGGAGCGGCTTTAGTCGCGATGTTCGTGACTGAGTTCGCTCCTATGAAGCCTGTGGCGCTCGGTCGAGACAATGAGGTTTTGTAATGAGTTGCGATTTCCTGACCCTGGCCCAGCCAGGCGTGCAAAAGCTGTCTCCCTACGTACCCGGCAAGCCAGTCGATGAACTGGCCCGCGAGCTGGGACTCGATCCGGCAGGCATCGTCAAACTGGCCAGCAACGAGAACCCGCTCGGCCCCAGCGACAAGGTGCTGGCGGCGATCCGTGCCGAGCTGGACGAGCTGACCCGCTATCCGGACGGCAACGGTTTCACCCTAAAGACCGCGCTGGCGGCGCGCTATGGTGTCGACGCCGCGCAGGTCACCCTGGGTAACGGTTCCAACGACATCCTCGAGCTGGTCGCCCGCGCCTATCTGGCGCCCGGCCTCAATGCCGTGTTCAGCGATTACGCCTTCGCGGTGTACCCCATTGCCACCCAGGCAGTCGGTGCTCAGGGCAAGATCGTGCCGGCCAGGGACTACGGTCACGACCTGCAGGCGATGCTCGCGGCCATCGATGACAACACGCGCGTGGTTTTCATCGCCAACCCCAATAATCCGACCGGTACCTGGTTCGGCCCGCAGGCGCTGGAAACTTTCCTGGCCAAGGTGCCGGAGTCCGTGCTGGTGGTGCTGGACGAGGCTTATATCGAATACGCCGAAGGTGATGACCTGCCGGACGGCCTGGATTATCTGGCGCGCTATCCCAACCTGCTGGTTTCGCGCACTTTCTCCAAGGCCTATGGCCTGGCTTCGTTGCGTGTGGGTTACGCCATCAGCTCGCCGGCGATCGCCGATGTGCTCAACCGCGTTCGTCAGCCCTTCAACGTCAACAGTCTCGCTCTGGCCGCAGCCTGCGCGGCGTTGGCCGATGCCGACTATCTTGCCGAGAGCCGTCGCCTCAACGATGCCGGCATGCAGCAGCTGGAAGAAGGCTTGCGCGCGCTGGGGCTGAGCTGGATTGCATCGAAGGGTAACTTCATCGCTGTCGACTTCGGCCGCGATACCGCTGCGATCAACCAGGCGTTGTTGCGTGAAGGTGTGATCGTACGGCCGATGGCCGGTTACCGCATGCCCAACTTCCTGCGCGTCTCCATCGGCCTGCCGAAAGAGAACGCGCGCTTTCTCGAGGCCTTGGCCAAGGTGCTGGCGGCGTGACTGTCACTGCAGTGCAATCGAACGCCCCTAAGATCGGCCGCCTGGTGGTGGTCGGCCTTGGCCTGATCGGTGGTTCCTTCGCCAAGGGGCTGCGTGAGCGTGGCCTGTGTCGTGAGGTGGTGGGTGTCGATCTGGACGCCGAGTCGCGTCGCCTGGCCGTGCAGTTGGGGGTCGTCGATCGCTGCGAGAGCGACCTGGCCACCGCCTGTCAGGGGGCGGAGGTCATTCAGCTGGCTGTGCCTATCCTGGCCATGGAAAAGGTGCTCGCTGAACTGGCCAGGCTCGATCTGGGCAATGCCGTGCTGACCGACGTGGGCAGCGCCAAGGGCAATGTCGTGCGCGCTGCGCGCCTAGCGTTTCCCGGCAAGGCCGTGCGTCTGGTGCCTGGGCATCCCATTGCCGGGTCCGAGCAGAGCGGCGTGGAAGCCGCCAATGCCGAGCTGTTCCGCCGTCACAAGGTGATCCTGACGCCCTGTGAGCAAAGCGACGAAGCGGCGCTGGCACTGGTCGAAGGCTTGTGGCGTGAGTTGGGCGCGGACGTCGAGTCGATGGACGTGGAGCATCACGACCAGGTGCTCGCCGCCACCAGCCATCTGCCGCACCTGCTGGCCTTTACCCTGGTCGACTCGCTGGCCAAGCGCAGCGAGAACCTGGAAATTTTCCGCTATGCCGCTGGTGGTTTCCGCGACTTCACGCGGATCGCCGGCAGTGATCCGGTGATGTGGCACGATATCTTCCTCGCCAACCGCGAGGCGGTGCTGCGCACACTGGACACGTTTCGCGACGACCTCGACGCCTTGCGCGACGCGGTCGTCGCCGGGGATGGGCATCAACTGCTGGGCGTGTTCACGCGTGCCCGCGTTGCCCGCGAACATTTCAGCAAAATTCTGGCCCGCAGGGCCTATGTGGACGCTATGCACTCGACCGATCTGATTTTCCTGGCAAAACCTGGTAGCAGCCTGTCCGGACGTATCCGCGTACCTGGTGACAAATCCATCTCTCACCGTTCGATCATGCTGGGTTCGCTGGCTGAAGGCACCACCGAGGTGGAAGGTTTTCTCGAAGGCGAAGATGCCCTGGCTACGCTGCAGGCGTTCCGCGACATGGGTGTGGTGATCGAGGGCCCGCATCACGGTCGGGTGACCATTCATGGCGTTGGCCTCAATGGTCTCAAGGCGCCGGCCGGCCCGCTGTACATGGGCAACTCCGGTACCTCCATGCGTCTGCTTTCCGGTTTGCTGGCGGCGCAGCCGTTCGACACCACGCTGACCGGCGATGCCTCGCTGTCCAAGCGTCCGATGAACCGTGTGGCCAGGCCGTTGCGGGAAATGGGAGCGGTGATCGAGACCGGCCCGGAAGGTCGCCCGCCGCTGACCATCAAGGGCGGTCAACGCCTAACCGGCATGGATTACGAAATGCCGATGGCCAGTGCCCAGGTCAAATCCTGCCTGCTGCTGGCCGGCCTGTACGCTGCGGGCCGTACCTCGGTCACCGAGCCGGCGCCGACCCGCGATCACACCGAGCGCATGCTGCGCGGTTTCGGCTACCCGGTGAGCGTGGAAGGCAGCACCGCGAGCGTTGAATCCGGGCACAAGCTCAGCGCCACGCGCATCGAGGTGCCGGCTGATATCTCCTCGGCGGCCTTCTTCCTGGTCGCGGCGAGCATCGCCGAAGGTTCCGAGCTGGTGCTGGAGCACGTCGGCATCAACCCGACCCGTACCGGCGTGATCGATATCCTCAAACTGATGGGCGGCGACATCACGCTGGAAAACCAGCGCGAAGTGGGCGGTGAGCCGGTGGCCGACATTCGCGTGCGTGCGGCCAAGCTCAAGGGTATCGATATTCCAGAAGACCTGGTGCCGCTGGCCATCGACGAATTCCCGGTGCTGTTCGTGGCAGCAGCCTGCGCCGAGGGTCGCACCGTGCTGCGCGGCGCCGAAGAGCTGCGGGTCAAGGAGTCTGACCGCATCCAGGTCATGGCCGACGGCCTGATTGCGCTGGGCGTCAAGGCCGAGCCGACCCCGGACGGCATCATCATCGAAGGCGGTGCCATGGGGGGCGGAGAAGTCTGGGCGCATGGCGACCACCGCATCGCCATGTCCTTCAGCGTCGCTTCGCTGCGCGCCAGTGCGCCGATCCGCATCCACGATTGCGCCAACGTCGCGACGTCATTCCCCAACTTCCTCGCCCTGGCGGCTGAGGTGGGCATCAATGTCGCCGAAGAGGGCATGGTATGAGCGCCCCGGTAATCACCGTCGACGGCCCGAGCGGGTCAGGTAAGGGCACGCTTTGCGCGCTGCTTGCCAAGCAGCTGGGCTGGAATCTGCTCGACTCCGGCGCGCTCTATCGTCTGCTGGCCTTTGCGGCCGGCAACCATGGCATCGACCTGACCAACGAGGAAGCGCTCAAACAGCTGGCCGCTCATCTGGATGTGCAGTTCATCGACAAGCGCATCATTCTCGAGGGCGAAGAGGTCACCGATGCCATTCGCAATGAACAGGTGGGGGCGGGCGCTTCGATGGTGGCTTCGCTGCCAGCGGTACGCGAGGCATTGCTGGAGCGTCAACGCGCGTTTCAGGAAATGCCAGGCCTGGTGGCTGACGGCCGAGACATGGGCACGGTGGTTTTCGTCGACGCGCCGTTGAAGGTTTTCCTGACGGCGAGCGCCGAGGAGCGTGCCCGTCGCCGCTACCTGCAGTTGAAGGCCAAGGGCGATGATGTTAACCTCGCGAGTCTTCTCGAGGAGATACGGGCGCGCGACGAGCGCGACACCCAGCGTGCGGTGGCTCCGTTGAAGCCGGCAGCCGAGGCGATCGTGCTGGATTCCACCGAACTTTCCATCGAGCAAGTGCTTGAACGAATTCTGCGTGAGGTCGCCGATCGCGATCTCGCCGGGTAAGGACTTTCGGTTGCTTTAAATCGAAGAGTCCGCAAGGAGGCATGCGGGAGACCAGTCCCTGTCCCGCAGGCTTCTTTTTACTTGAACGAACCCACATGGTCTGGAATGTGGTTTGGGCGAATCCCCGCCCTTGATCAACAGGAATCAACATGAGCGAAAGCTTTGCAGAACTATTTGAAGAAAGCCTGAAATCCCTCGACATGCAGCCGGGCGCCATCATCACCGGCATCGTGGTCGACATCGACGGTGACTGGGTTACCGTCCACGCCGGTCTGAAGTCCGAGGGCGTCATCCCGCTCGACCAGTTCTTCAACGAACAAGGCGAGCTGACCATCAAGGTCGGTGACGAAGTCCACGTTGCGCTGGACGCGGTTGAAGATGGCTTCGGTGAAACCAAGCTGTCCCGCGAGAAAGCCAAGCGCGCTGAATCCTGGCTGGTTCTGGAAGCTGCGTTCAACGCTGAAGAAGTGGTCAAGGGCGTTATCAACGGTAAGGTCAAAGGCGGCTTCACCGTTGACGTCAACGGCATCCGCGCGTTCCTGCCGGGTTCCCTGGTTGATGTCCGTCCGGTGCGTGATACCACTCACCTGGAAGGCAAAGAGCTGGAATTCAAGGTCATCAAACTGGACCAGAAGCGCAACAACGTTGTCGTTTCCCGTCGCAGCGTTCTGGAAGCCGAGAACAGCGCCGAGCGCGAAGCTCTGCTGGAATCCCTGCAGGAAGGCCAGCAAGTCAAAGGTATCGTCAAGAACCTCACCGACTACGGTGCGTTCGTTGACCTGGGCGGCGTAGACGGCCTGCTGCACATCACCGACATGGCTTGGAAGCGCATCAAGCACCCGTCCGAGATCGTCAACGTTGGCGACGAGATCGACGTCAAGGTTCTGAAGTACGACCGCGAGCGCAACCGCGTATCCCTGGGCCTGAAGCAGCTGGGCGAAGACCCATGGGTTGCCATCAAGGCTCGTTACCCGGAAAACACCCGCGTCATGGCGCGCGTCACCAACCTGACCGACTACGGCTGCTTCGCTGAGCTGGAAGAAGGCGTTGAAGGTCTGGTACACGTTTCCGAAATGGACTGGACCAACAAGAACATCCACCCGTCGAAAGTCGTCAACGTCGGCGACGAAGTGGAAGTCATGGTTCTGGACATCGACGAAGAGCGTCGTCGTATCTCCCTGGGTATCAAGCAGTGCAAGACCAACCCTTGGGAAGACTTCTCCGGTCAGTTCAACAAGGGTGACAAGATCTCCGGCACCATCAAGTCGATCACCGATTTCGGTATCTTCATTGGTCTGGACGGCGGCATCGACGGCCTGGTTCACCTGTCCGACATCTCCTGGAACGAAGCCGGCGAAGAAGCCGTGCGTCGCTTCAAGAAGGGCGACGAGCTGGAAACCGTCATCCTGTCGGTCGACCCGGAGCGCGAGCGCATCTCCCTGGGCATCAAGCAGCTGGAAGACGATCCGTTCAGCAACTACGTCTCCATCAACGACAAGGGCACCATCGTCCGTGGCGTTGTGAAAGAAGTAGACGCCAAAGGTGCCATCATTGACCTGGGCAACGAAATCGAAGCTACCCTGAAAGCCTCCGAAATCAGCCGTGACCGCGTTGAAGACGCGCGCAACGTCCTGAAGGAAGGCGACGAAGTAGAAGCCAAGATCATCAGCGTCGACCGCAAGTCCCGCGTTATCAGCCTGTCCATCAAGTCGAAAGACGTCGAGGACGAGAAGGACGCGATGAAGGAACTGCGTAACAAGCAGGACGTTGAAAGCACCGGCCCGACCACCATTGGTGATCTGATCCGTGCTCAGATGGAAAACCAGAACTAAGTTCGGGTAATTCATCGAAGAAAAGGGCGGCCCTCGGGCCGCCCTTTTTCGTTTCTGTATCCCTTCAAGCCACCATCCTCTAAGGGCGCGCACCTTGGAGAATGGCGGTTGCCCAATGATGCCGATGAGTTGGCTCGAGAGGCTTCGCTTGGAGGCATAAGGCGCCCCTTCGCACAACTAGCCCCGAAACTCGCTAACGCCTTGTTTTTTAGACTGTTCAAAAGCTGACCAGCGTGCTAAAACCAAACCGTCGAGTCTTCTAGCCGCTTGAAAAAGAAGGGAAAACCATGACCAAGTCGGAGTTGATCGAAAGAATTGTCACTCACCAAGGTCAGCTGTCCTCCAAGGATGTCGAGCTGGCCATCAAGACCATGCTGGAGCAAATGTCCCAGGCCCTGGCGACAGGGGATCGCATCGAGATTCGTGGGTTTGGCAGCTTTTCACTGCACTACCGTGCTCCGCGCGTAGGGCGTAACCCGAAAACCGGTCAGTCGGTCCGTCTGGACGGTAAGTTCGTGCCGCATTTCAAGCCGGGCAAGGAGCTGCGCGACAGGGTTAATGAGGATGAGTGATCTCAGATGGTAAGCCGGCCCGGAGGCGTTATGGTTTCGGTGTGCCAGATAAGCTTCAGTGCGAGATTGGTGAGTAAGTGCGAATCGACAGGGCGGTGAGTAAATAGCGTCAGTCACGCACGCCGGTTACTTACACTCATCTGGCGCTTTACCTGCCGCTCAGGTGTGACATTGCCGCTTCTCGTCGTTACTTAAAAAGCCCTGTTCGTTGTATAACCGTTGGTCTCAAGAGCCCCGCCGCGAGTTACCAGCAACTGGTATATATGAGCGGCGTCTGTCCAGGCGAGTGAGCACATTTCTTGATGAGCATGTTCTGCTCTAATTGCCCTTTTATTGCGTTAAGGCTTGCGCCGGAGCCTTGGGTGGAGCTCAGTATTTAATGAGGGAAAACGCCTTCACAGACTGTTTGCATAGCTGGAGAATGGCAAGGTAATCGATTGATCGGATTGGAGCTTGATTAGCTGTATCTTTCAGTATCGTTATTGACCGATTTGGCTCTATTTTTCAGTTATCCCTTAGGATGATGCTAGTGCGTGAGTTTTTGATTGCTTTGCCCAGGCGGCAGAAGCGCTTTTTGCAATTGGCAGCTGACACGCTGTTGATCTGGGTTGCGCTTTGGCTGTCGTTCGCGGTTAGGTTGGGCGACTTTTTTGCAGCTAGCCCCTTTGGTGGCCATGGTTGGTTGTTTATCACTGCTCCACTCATCGCGTTGCCGATCTTCATTCGCATGGGGATGTATCGGGCGGTTATGCGTTATGTTGGTAGCGACGCGCTGCTGACTATTGCCAAAGCGGTTACCTTATCGGCTCTGGTATTGGCCCTTGCTGTCTACTGGTACACCGGCCCGACGGCGGTAGTGCCTCGCTCTATGGTTTTCAATTATTGGTGGCTTAGCCTTCTGTTGTTGGGCGGCTTGCGTTTGGCGATGCGCCAGTTCTTCATTGGCAATTGGCTGGATCCGCTGAGCCAGCAGGTCGATTCTGGTAAAGGAATAGCACGAGTAGCCATATACGGTGCCGGTACTGCGGGTAATCAGCTGCTCGCCGCCTTGCGCTTGAGTGTCACGATGCGTCCCGTGGCGTTTGTGGATGATGATGCCGGGGTTGCCAATCGTGTGATCGCCGGACTGCGCGTTTATACCCCAAAGCATATTCCACAAATGATCGACGAGACGGGCGCTGATGAGATTTTGCTCGCTATGCCTTCTATCTCGCGTGCGCGCAGGCGAGATATTCTCGACAAGCTGGAGCCTTATGCTTTGCATGTGCGAAGCGTGCCGGGATTCACCGATCTGGCAAGTGGGCGGGTAAAAGTCGAGGACATCCAAGAAGTAGATATTGCTGATCTTCTAGGTCGTGATGCTGTTCCGCCTCGCCAGGATCTCTTCCAGCGCTGCATCAAGAACCAAGTGGTTTTGGTGACTGGAGCTGGCGGCTCCATCGGTTCCGAACTGTGTCGGCAGATTCTCGCGAGCGGTGCTCATGCGTTGCTGCTTTTCGAGCACAGCGAGTTCAATCTCTACAGTATTCATGGCGAATTGCAGCAGCGAATCGAGCGAGAGTCGCTGCCTATCAGGCTGGTGCCTATTCTTGGGTCTATCCGGAACTTCGAGCGTCTGTTCGACATTCTGCAGACTTGGCGTGTAAATACTGTGTATCACGCTGCGGCTTACAAGCATGTGCCCATGGTCGAGCATAACGTAGCTGAAGGGGTGCTGAATAACCTAGTGGGAACCGTCAATGCCGCGCAGGCTTCTATTAAAGCTGGCGTAGCGAACTTCGTACTTATCTCCACCGACAAGGCTGTGCGGCCTACAAATGTCATGGGTAGCACAAAGCGGTTGGCTGAAATGGTGCTTCAGGCGTTGAGCCGTGAGTCTGCACCCTTGCTCTTTGGTCAGGAGCATGGTGTTCACCAAGTCAACAAGACGCGCTTTACCATGGTGCGTTTCGGTAATGTGCTGGGTTCTTCTGGGTCGGTTATTCCGCTGTTTAGAGAGCAGATCAAGCAGGGTGGGCCGGTCACGGTGACGCACCCGAACATTACCCGCTACTTCATGACCATTCCTGAAGCGGCGCAGCTCGTCATTCAGGCGGGTTCATTAGGGCAGGGCGGCGATGTGTTCGTGCTGGATATGGGGGAGCCAGTGAAGATTGCTGATTTGGCAGAAAAAATGATTCGCCTGTCAGGTCTGAGCGTGCGAGATGAGCGGAATCCTCATGGCGATATTCCGATTGATTTTACTGGACTGCGTCCGGGTGAAAAACTCTATGAAGAGTTGTTGATCGGCGACGATGTGAAACCGACCGAGCATCCGATGATCATGCGGGCGGAAGAGGATATGTTGCCTTGGGAGGATCTCAAGGCACGTTTGCAGGAATTATTGGCAGCAGTCGATGAGGATGACTATACGCGTGTGCGCGTGCTGTTGCGCGAAACGGTGCATGGTTATGTGCCTGAGGGTGAGATCGTGGACTGGATTCATCTTAGAAATCGTGAGTATTGAGCTGGAGGCCGACAGCTGGGATATAGCGTCTAGTTGAAGAGCGAGGCTATGTTTTTTCGCTTTTTTTATAAACAAGGGGTGTGCCTTATGTTGAGCGCACGTCTTTTACTCTGCTGTCTGCTGTCTGCTGTCCTTGCTTCCTTCTCTCTGGCTGTAACCGCGGCTGAAACCCAAAACTGAAAATGCCGGGTCGGCCGATGCGCGGGTGGCTACGGTCAGCCTGGATGCTTCTGATGTTGCAATACTCCAGCGTGACCTGGCGGCTCCTGGATGTACAGTGAGTGACCTAGTCGGTCCTGCTGAGGGTCCGCAGGCAATAAAAACCCAGCGGTTAGGCTGGGTTCTTGAATTTGGCTACGCGACCTAGACTCGACAGCGTAGCTGAACGCGCTTTAGCGCGGCCCCGGAGGGGTGAGCGAAGCGAATAACCTGGGACGTAGTCCCTGGTGAGAGTCCGCAGGCAATAAAAAACCCAGCGGTTAGGCTGGGTTCTTGAGTTTGGCTCCGCGACCTGGACTCGACAGCGTAGCTGAACGCGCTTTAGCGCGGCCCCGGAGGGGTGAGCGAAGCGAATAACCTGGGACGCAGTCCCTGGTGAGAGTCCTGCAGGCAATAAAAAACCCAGCGGTTAGGCTGGGTTCTTGAATTTGGCTCCGCGACCTGGACTCGAACCAGGGACCCAATGATTAACAGTCATTTGCTCTACCGACTGAGCTATCGCGGAACAACAGTGCGTATGTTACTGATTAAAAAGGGGAAGTCAACACTTTGTGAAGACTTCAGGTGGCGAGGAATCGGCAGGTTTGGTGTTGGTGCGTGGGAGGGGCTTTAGCCGCGACGGCGGTGGCGGATCGCGGCTGAAGCCGCTCCTACAGGGTGCAGCATGCAAAGACGCTGGCCACAGGCTGAGGCCTTTGAGTCAGGAGTGCAAAAATCCTGATGGCCGCCTGGCGGCGCAAACCTGTAGGAGCGAATTTATTCTCGAATAAATTCGCTCCTACAACGATTACAGCACCTCGTGAATCGCGCCGGTGACGCTGTCCAGGTTGCCGTGGTTCAACGCGGCGCCGCAGCTGCGGCCGGTGCCGAACGAGTAGATGACAAACTCCTCTTTCAGGCGCCCTACCTGCTCCACGTGTAGGCCCGAGTAGGCTACC